>DASWIS010000033.1 GCA_036397555.1 Candidatus Zixiibacteriota bacterium
TCCTCCCTCCTCGGGAGGACCGAAGCCTTAAAGCTTGGACGGACCCTGCTTCGGCGCGCCGAAGGGTCGTCAGAACGGATCGACGGACTACGTCTAAGGCCATGAGTATCAATCAGAACGGGTTATGAAACTGATTCTAGCTGTGGAATCGTCACCTGTTCTCATGAGATCGTACCCCTGAAGTAAGTCAGCCCTCTAATAGGCACGCCATTCAACTCATAGCGACCAAAGAACCAGTGGCCCTCGTGCTTCATGAACGTTTCCCAGACAAGCAAGCCGAAGAACAGAGCCGCTTGATCGCCGTTTCTGAGGCACGCCTTTTCCCAAATTGGCTGAAATACAGTGCCGGTCCAGTCTGAGCCGGGAATCCAGCTGGATGTTTGAACTTCTGTGCCCCCGATGCGCTCACTGAGAACTGCCATGATCGCCTCGTACTCTGAATCGCTTAAACGCGCCCGCCAGCGATCATAGTCTGCTCTGTGCGGAATCGTCTGAATGGGTTCTCGATCTTCCGTTGTGTATAGCATTCCCGAACCTCCCCGTTAGGGCCTGCCTCCCCACAACCGAGAGGCACAGTAGACACACGCATCGCATATGTCAAGACATGGCGACTCAAAGATTCTCAATTATTTGTGCGCCACAAGATGACCCCCAAATGATCTCCACTCGATCAGGAGATGCCGTAGATATTTGTGATGGGGCGCGTCGAAGAGTTCATTGAATACGGCGATCGCGTGCGCTGGCTGTTTCTGGACCTGAATTCGTACTTCGCGTCGGTCGAGCAGGAATTGAATCCCGCGTTGCGCGGCAAGCCGGTGGCGGTGGTCCCGGCGCTGGTCGGGTCGACCTGCTGCATCGCCGCCAGCTACGAGGCCAAGGCATGCGGGGTCAAGACCGGGACGATGGTCGCCGAGGCGCGGCGCCTGTGCCCGCAGATTCGTCTCGTCGAGGGACGGCCGAAGAGATATGTCGAGTACCACAACGCCATCGTCGAGGCGGTCGAACGCTGCCTGCCGGTCACCGCGGTGCACTCGATCGACGAAATGGCGTGCCGTTTGATCGGCAGTCAGCGCGAACCGGCCAACGCGCTAACATTGGCGCGCAAAGCCAAAGCGGCAATCCGCAGCGATGTCGGCTCGACGCTCGCCTGCTCGGTCGGGCTGGCGCCGAACCGTTATCTGGCCAAAGTCGCGACCGATCTGCAAAAACCCGACGGGCTGGTGTTGGTGCGCTCGGGCGATCTGCCCGAGATCCTCTACACGCTGACGCCGCCCGACCTGCCCGGCATCGGCTCGCGCATGTGGAAACGTTTGCAGGCGCGGGGCATCACGACCATCGAACGGCTGTGGATGATGGACGAAAAGCAGATGAAGTCGCTCTGGGGCGGCATAGTCGGGCAGCGATTCTGGCACTGGCTGCACGGGCACGACATTCCCGATATCGTCACCAAACACTCGTCATTGGGACACTCGCACGTGCTCCCGCCCAAGCTGCGCACCGAGGCGGGGACCTATCAGGTGCTGCAAAAGCTGCTGCACAAGGCGGCGGCGCGTCTGCGCTGGGAGCAGATGTGGACCACGCGCATGATGGTGTATGTCAAGTTCTACAACAAGGAATCATGGGAAGCGAAGGCATCGTTTATCGAATGCCAGGACACGCTGACGTTTTTGGAGACATTGCGAAAACTGTGGGACGAACGCCCGTCGTTTGCGCACCGTACGCCATTGGCGGCGGGGATCACCTTCATCGGGTTGATTCCCGATGAACGGCACAACATGTCGCTGTTCGGCGGCGAAAAACGGGTCGCCCTCAGCGCGGCGATCGACCGCATCACCGCCAAGTATGGTAAACGGTCGGTGTATTTCGGCGGGATTCACGGATTGGACGGTGTCGCGCCGACACGAATCGGGTTTACGAGCATCCCGAATGATGGGGGATGGTGGTAGCGGTGGATTGTAGGGGCACGGCCCCGCAAGCGGGATCTTCGACGCGCCTTGCCCCTACGGGGACCCGCCCAGCTTTTCCTGCAGCAACTCCATGAACCGCTTGGCGTCTTTGACCGCCATCCCAAGGTGGCAATTGTTGAAGAAGACATACACACGGTCGGCTTTGACACGCAGCGCCTGCAACCGTTCGATCCACTCGCCCAATTCGGCGTCGTTGTAGCTGTAATTGTATCGCTCTCCCCCGCCGTTCCACCATTGCGCCGCATTGCGCCCGTGGAGACGGACATACGCGGTGCGCGTGGTGGTCGCCGTCTCCGGCGGCAATAGATGCGGCAGCGCGGGTTCATCGACATTGCAATAGCCGATCTGCGCCTGCGCCATCGCCTCTTTGACCGACGGATCGAGCCAACTGTCGTGGCGATACTCGACGAACAACGGATACGGCGCGAAGCGGCGTGCGCCACCGAGCACATGATCGAGATTCTGAGCATTGCATCGGAACGAATATGGAAACTGCGCGAGCACTCCGCGCAGTTTTCCCGACTCCGACAGAGGCGCGACCGCATCCAGAAACGGAGCTGTCATTTCAACGGCCAAGGCGCGTTCGTGCGTGAACGAACTGTGCGTCTTGACCATGAACTCGAATCCCGGCGGTGTGCGGCGCGCCAATCCCTCGAATGTCTTGATGCCGGGGATGCGATAGTACGTCGAATTGATCTCGACCGTATCGAAATGATTCCGATAGTGCTCGAGCATCTTGCCGCGGGCGGTTCCCTCGGGATAGAAGGGTCCGATCCAATCGAGGAACGAGTAGCCGCTGGTGCCGATGCGGATGTCGGCGGGCAGCTTCCACTCTTGCCTTTCCGCCCCTTCAAGCAAATCGAACTGATCGGCAACCATCGAGAGGCCTACGCCGTATCGAGTTGTCCGCCAAACGCAATTCGTCCAGCGGCATCCGGCTGGTATAGCACGTGCACTCGCTCCTGCGTGACATCGCAGACATCGGCTATGGCGGATGCGATCCGCGCCGATTCATCGGCCATGCTCGCCTTGTCCGGCTGTCTCGCCTTGAGTACGGTGACAAAGACAGGCAGCATATCATTTTCAACGGGGGCATCATTCTCGGCGTAATGCGACGAGCTGGTCGTGCGCAGCCGGACCCAAGTCTGTCCCGCTGGGGTGCCGAAGACCTCCCCCAGGCGGTTCGCGAGTTCAGACGCCATTGTCGCACGGGGCACGGCGCCGTCGGGTGTGATCACTTCAATCTCGATGATCGGCATGGGTCGGTCTCCCTCATGATGGCGCGTGGACTCCGGCTTCGCAAACTCATGATACGATGTGTTTCTGTTGGAGGGCGGAGATTCTGAGTGCATCTTGATCGAAGTGCGCCTTGGAAGCGATGGTGTCTTCGGCCGTCAATAAAAAATCTGCGAGGGCCCCGACAATGAATCCAGCAGACACTCCCCGGAAAACCGAGTATGTCATCCACACGGATGTCAAATACGGCCCGCAGGAATTGGTCGACATCGGGCAAATTGCCGACGGGTGCACAGAACAGTGGTGGAATCAATCGCTGGTCCGTGTCAACGACTGTGTAGTTCGGCTCGGGGTCTTCTTAGGCGAGTTCCACTGGCATCAGCATGACCGCGAAGACGAATTTTTCTATGTCCTCGAGGGACTGTTGCATCTCGACTTCAGAGACCGCACGGTTGAGCTGCGGCCACGCCAGGGCATGCTGGTTTCGCGCGGCGTCGTGCATCGCACGCGCGCGCAACAACGGACGGTCGTGCTCATGACCGAAGCGGCGACCGTCGTTCCGACCGGGGACTGACACATCCGTGGACCCACGTCGCGTCCTCGTTACCGATGCAGGATACAAGCATTCCGTCGGGATGATTCGTTCGCTCGGACGCTCCGGACATCGCGTCTGCGCAGTCTCCCACAACAGGTGGGCGCCTGGGTTTTTTTCACGACACACGCGTGCCCATGCCGTTGTCCCAAATCCGGCAGCCGATGCCGACGTCTACGTCAACGAATTGATACGGTGGGGGCAACGCTGGGAGACACAAGTGCTGGTACCGGTGGGATACGCATCGTGTGCGGCAGTTGCGCGGCATCGTGACTGTTTGACAACCGCTGGGCTTCGCACGGTGGGACCGAAGCTGGAGTCGTTCCAATCCTGCGCGGACAAATGGACGATTGTCCAGGCAGCGCGCCCGCTTGGGATCAGGATTCCCCAGACCATATTGGTAACATCTGAGACGGAGATTGACGCGTTCGTGTCTGGGCACGTCCAGGCGATTGCGAAGTACCGGCACGAGTCGGCCGGTACGGGAGTTGTTTATCTGCGATCGAATGCTGATTGGCGCGCGGAGTTGCGCCGTCTCCCGATGGCGTCACGGGAGGACGGATCGCCGAACTTGATCGCGCAGGAGTACATCGACGGTGTTGCGCATGGCTACATGGCGTTGGCGTGGCACGGGCGTATCGTGCGCGAGTTCGCGCATCAGCGTCTGCGCGAATGGCCGGTGGCGGGCGGCGCGGCCACGGCGGCCATATCGGTCGACGATCCCGATTTGATCGATGCCGGGCGACGACTCATCACCGCCGTCGGGTGGCATGGCCCGGCGATGATCGAGTTTCGCTCCAACGAGTCGGGGCACTACTTGATTGAATTCAACCCGAAGTTCTGGGGGTCGCTGGAGTTGGCGCTTGATTGCGGAGCTGACTTTGCCGCTGACTATTGCGCGCTGGCATCGGGAGATGAATTGAGCGGACGGACGATGCCGACGTATCGTGTCGGGCAAAGATACTGGTGGCCATGGCGCGGTGATTGGCGTCGCTTGTGGCATCGTCCGTCCGACGCCGGTCGCGTCGTACGCGATCTTGTCTCTCCATCCACGCATTCGAACTGGTCGTGGCGCGACCCGACGCCAAACCTGATTGAGATCGGCGCGGAGTTCACGTATCCTATCCGACGCCATGCTTGATTCCGTGGTGGGCGCTTCAGGGCAGGCGAGACGGTGTCGCGTCCTCGCCCATGTCCACACGCGGCGTTCATCGGATGCGTCGATATCCGCACGGCAGATTGTCGACTATGCACGGACGCATTCAATCGATGCGGTCATCGTAACCGATCACAATACGCACCTGGGCTCGACAGACTGCGCTGAACTCTCAGGAGATGGTCCATTGTTCCCGATGTCGGCTGAGTACAAGTCGACGTCGGGAGACATCATCGCCGCCTGTCTGTCCCGACCGTTGCTCCAACGCGAGCCCATGGCACTGATCCAAGAGGCCCACGCGCAGGGAGCGCTGATCATCCTGCCCCATCCGTACAGAGGATCACACTTTTCCGATCGCATCCTCGAAGAGGCGGATATCATCGAGGTGTTCAATTCCCGGTGCTCGGATGAACTCAATGCAAGGGCGCTGGCGACCGCTCAGGCGCTGGGCAAACCCGGCATCGTCGGCGCCGACGCGCACCTCGCCCACGAGTTGGGGCTGGCGCTGAACGAGTATGATGCGCCGCTGACCGCAGACCTGCGCAGTATCCTGTTCTCGTCGTGGCAAGTGGCCAAAACTGAACACACGACAATGCGTTCTATTCGTCGGTCCCAGATGATCAAGGCACGTCGGCGTATGCGCCCGATACTTTTCGCCAAGAACCTCGTCCGCTGGGTTCAGTCTTCACCCACGGCCACACCATGACACCTGTGTCGAGATGGGTACACCGCCGATCATTCGCTGGATCATCGCCGACGGTCATCAGAGACGCGCTACTGAGTATACTTCCCGTTTGCTCTCGTCATTGATCGGCGGCCGCGCGGAGATTGTCCCACACGCCGACACGGCGGCACAACATCCAACAGTGTACTACGGCGACCATGCGACGAATGACGACTCCGCGTCACTCAGAATCACTCCCGATCGCGCGTTTTGGCACACCGTGGAGCAAGGCGGTGATCCATCTCCCGTCGCAAGCAGACTATGGCGCGACATTGAATTCCCGATCTGGGACCGGGGTGCAGCCGCTGCTGTCGGACGAGACACCGCTGTTAAACTATGCCCGGTCGATCCCATCGCCGCAGCGTTCTTTCTCGTCTCGAGAATTGAAGAGTGGCGCAGCAAGGCGAGTGATCAACACGGTCGGTTTCCTGCAAAGCGATCCTGGCTCGTCCGGCACGGGTTGATTGAAACGCCGGTGGTCCACGATTATGCAGCGGCCATCGCCGGGTCCATTGGACTGAAGACGCCGTTTGACTCGTCCCGGGCCAACTGGTGCCATGATCGACGCTTCGCCGTCGCCTTCACGCACGACATCGACCAGCTGCGGATGCATGGCCCCCTCTGGCAGGATGTACGGCGTTCGATCGGCGCGTTGCGATTTGCCGGCGGTCGGCGCACCACTGCCAAACGATTCCGCAGCCGCGCCTTAACCCGAGACGGCAGACAGCGTGATCCCTACGACACCGTGGATCAACTCTCACAGTGGCATGCCCGGAACGGGAATCGCGCGACATTCTTTCTGATCAACACGAAACCGTCGGCGACAGACGCCGACTATTCGTGCGGGGAACCGCGCATCCAATCACTCATCAGATCACTGACCGATCAGGGCCACGAGGTTGGACTGCATGGATCCTACTCGTCATTCGATCACCCGGAGCGTCTGGGTCAGGAGAAGTCGGGACTGGAACGCATCGTGGGCGCTGAATCGCGTGTGACACGCCAGCATTATCTGAGATTCGCCCCGCAAACGACTTGGCCGGCCCACATCGCCTCGGGATTTAAGATCGACAGCACACTCGGCCACGCGGAGCGATTCGGCTTTCGTGCCGGACTGGCCGTGCCGTTTCGGCCGTGGGACTACAGGGCCGACGCCCCATTCGATCTCTGGGAGTTGCCGCTGGTGATGATGGACGTCACGGCGCGCGAATACATGATGCTTACACCGCAGGAGGCAATCGAGCGGTCCGACCTGATCCTGCGGCAGATCGCCCGCGTGGGAGGAGCTGCCGCCGTGCTGTGGCATAACTCATCGTTCGATGATATCGACTGGCATGGCTGGGCGGACGTGTATCGTGCATGGCTGTCGGAGGCCGCGCGCCTGGAGGGATACAGCGCGACCGTCTCGGAGATTGTGCAGTCCTGGCGCGATTATCTCGACACACTGGCCATGCCGTAGGTCGATTGCGTCACTCCGTCGGTCTGATATCGCCGGCCGATGCAGAGACATCATAAACGAAGACTCCGGATACTGCGTGAACGGGCAGGACAGTGGAAGCGGTCACGGCGCTGTAGAGCGGCGCCGCCTGATCCTTCAGTGAGTCGAGGACAACCCAGTCGACGCCCGCTTGGGCGAGCACGTCGAAACAGCGATCCGGGTCGCTGTTCTCATAGAGTTGCGTATATGCAGCGGCAAACGCTTCCGCGCGATCGACCGGCGCCCCATAGTACAGCGGCCAATCGTGGGCGAGAAATCCGAGCAGGGGCGCGCGGCCCAGCACAATCCAGCAGAATGTCTCCGGTGTCGCCCACACGCGTTGTCCGTCGGCGGCGTGAGTCTGCAAATACTCGGTCGCCGGTCTCATCCGCGCATCCCAGACCCGGTACGAGTACGACGTCACAGACGTACCCACAAGAATCGGCACGAGCCAGACGGCGCCCATCGCTAAGCGGCAGGCGCTTGCCACGTGCGTTCGAACCCTGCATGCCCATGTGCTGATCAGGTACTCAAGCCCGATGCCCGCGATCGGGACGATCATTACCGCGGCCAGGAATGCGAGTCGAATCGCGAATGCTGCCTGGATCATGAACCAGGCAGCCAATAATGATCCAACAAACAACCCAATACACGTCCTCCACAGAGTACCGACCATCCGGGCGTGCAACCCCGACCGTGAACAGAGCACTGCCAGAAAGACGAGCGCTGCGTTGATGAGCAGGGCGCCTGCAGTCACAATCGGACCATGCGCATCAGATCCGAGCGTTGCGATGGCGAGCATGCGCCCAGCCAGAAACCGCATCAGATCGTCCGGCACGAGTGTCAAACCCGACCAGGATTCGCCGATGGTGGACGTCGCACGCAACAGCCATGTAATGCCTGCGGCGGCGACCACCGATGCGGTATAGGCCCATGTTCTGGGCGCGAGGAGGGCCTGGCGTCGTGTCACGAGTGCGATCCCGCAGACGCAGAAGATGTGCGCGGGCCAGAGAATGATCGAAGCACCCAGCGACAGCGCCCCCGACAGCGATTTCACCATCGACGATTCCTGGCTCCAAACCCACCATCCCCAGATCGCAAACGGCATCGAAAAACAGGCGGCGCTGGCGAAGAGGTATCCCGTCTGTTCCTTGAAGAAAAACGATAAGCCCAAAACAAACAGTGCCGTTTCCGTCTCTTCAGCCCTGAGAATCGATTTCCATGCGGTCCGACAGATGATCCACAGGGCGAGGAGATCCCATATTGATGCCCACCGCAACGCCTCCATCGCCGACTCCCCGGTCAACCGCATGACCTGTCCCCAGATGGTGTGAAAGACCGGGGGATATCCGGTGGGAACACCGATCACCGGATCGATCCACGGTGAACCCAGAGACGCCCAGAGCGTTTTGCCCGCATAGAAGGCGACATCATTCGAGAACGGATACAGGGTCACCGGCAGTGCCGCCAGCATGGCCAGCGCCGCCGCGGCGACCGGCAGGAATCGATGTCGTCGCAGAAGAGCAACAAGGCAGAGGCCGCAAGCAATGGCGGGCAATCCGACGACAACGAGGCCGAATTTCGAGCCGACGTCGCCGCCCTGGGCCCCATAGAACGGTTCAAGCCAGCAGTATGAGATGATTCCGAACGCCAATGACAAAAGCACCGCGTGGTGGCGTCTCATGAGACCGACAATGGGTGTCGTCATCCGGCGGGAATATCACCTCGCCACCGGGCCTGATAATAGCGAAATGACGGACGCGCAGCGTCTTGCGGCTCTCATACCATTCCCGCCGCGTCCGATAAAGAGAGCAGAGGCCTAATTGCGGCGCGCCGGTCGCTTCCCGCGCCGGCACAGCGTATTGATACGCCCATCCCAGGGGGAGCAAATGCGGACAGAACAGCGGCAATGGGTACCCGGCGCCGGTTGGACACCGGACACACCGCCATACCTGAGTGAGCTGGCTCAGTTGGTGTTCGTGTTCGGCGGCAGCACGGTCATGAAGGATCCAAAGCACTTCGCGGACGTCAGACACTCCTATCCGCAGGCGCACATCATGGGTTGCTCGACCGCCGGTGAAATCTGCGGGACCACCGTCTGCGACGATACGCTTGTGACGACGGCGGTCGAATTCGAGAATACCGATATCCAAGTCGCGCACGTCGACATCGACGACGTCGGCGACTGTGTCAGGGCCGGGGCACAACTGGCCTCGTCGCTGCCGCACGATCAGTTGGTGCACGTTTTTGTCCTGTCCGACGGATTGAAGATCAACGGCAGTGAACTCGTGCAAGGGATGCTTTCGGCGCTGCCGCCGGGCGTCGCCGTGACCGGGGGGCTCTCGGGGGACGGTGCACGGTTTGAACGGACATATGTTTGTATCGACGACATCCCGCGTGAGGGCATTATCGCGGCGCTTGGGTTGTATGGGTCGCACTTGAAGGTCGGGTATGGTTCGCTGGGCGGATGGGACCCGTTCGGACCGGAGCGTTTGATCACGCGGTCGAAGGGCAATGTCCTCTACGAGCTGGACGGACAGTCGGCCCTGGCGCTGTACAAGACTTACCTCGGCGAACATGCCCAGGGATTGCCGTCCACGGGCCTGCTATTCCCATTGAGCATCCGCACGCGTGAGGGGCAGAGCGGAGTCGTCCGCACGATTCTCGGAGTCAATGAGACCGATCAGAGCATGACGTTCGCCGGTGACATGCCGGAGGGCGCGTATGCACGCCTGATGAAAGCCAACTTCGACCGGCTGATCGACGGCGCGCACGGCGCCGCGCAGGCGAGTTATGAGGTGGTCGGCTCAATGACACCGGACCTCGCACTGCTGATCAGTTGCGTTGGGCGCAAGCTCGTCCTCAAGCAGCGCATCGAAGAGGAAGTCGAGAGCGTGCGCGAAGTGCTCGGCGAGACAGCCGCGCTGGCGGGGTTCTACTCCTATGGCGAGATTTCACCGTTCACACCGTCGGCCAAGTGCGAGCTGCACAATCAGACGATGACGATTACGACGTTTTCTGAAGTGTAGACGATGCACAAGCTGCTGTTCAACCAGTTGCGTCGTCACAAGGGCGACGTGGCGTCGCCGCCGATCCACTGGGCGGAGTTCATTCGGGCAATCGATGCCGCCTACGAGCAGGCCGACGAAGACCGCGTGCTGCTGGAGCGCTCGCTGGAATTGACGTCGCAGGAGCTCCTGGAGCGCAACGAGCATTTGCGCCGGGACATCGAATCGCGCGACCGGTCAGCCGTGGTCCAGATTCTGCGTGCGGAGAAACTCAAGAAGCAAAACGCCGCACTGGTTGAGCTGGCGCGCAGCCAGACTGTGGCGCACGGATATCTCAAGAACGCGCTGCAAACCATCACGGAGGTCGCGGCGCGCAATCTCGAAGTCGAGCGGGTGGGTGTCTGGCTTCTGTCCGAGGATCGCAAGCTCCTGCGCTGTCAGGAAGTCTATACCCTGGAGAGCGATCAGCACTCGTCTGGTGCCGAGCTGCGAACTGCGGGATACCCCGGCTACTTCCGGGCACTGGAGCGCGACCGAGCGATTGTGGCCAATGACGCGCGGATGCACGCCGACACCCGAGAGTTTACGGACTCCTATTTGGTACCATTGGGGATTACATCAATGCTCGATGTGGCCTTGCGCAAGGGAGGCCATACCGTCGGGGTCTTGTGTCTGGAGCACATCGGGACGATGCGGACATGGACTACGGAGGAGCAGGCGTTCGCGGGCTCGTTGGCTGATCTGGTGTCGCTGTCGCTGGAGTCATGGGATCGACGACGTGCCGAAGAGGAGTTGGAGCGATCGCTGTCCATCCTGCGCGCGACACTGGACTCGAGCGCCGACGGAGTCCTTGTCGTCGACGATAACGGCCGCGTCATCAGCTTTAACCGGCGGTTTCTCGATATGTGGAAGATTCCAGAGTCCGTCATGCTGACACGCGACGACGATCAGCTTCTCGCGTCTGTCTTGGAACAACTCGCCGACCCCGGCGAATTCATGGCACGTATCCGCGAACTCTATGCCAGCCCCCAGGAGAGCAGCGTCGATATGGTCGTATTCAAAGACGGCCGTGTCTTCGAACGATCCTCGATGCCGGGGCACTTCGGCGGCGAAGGAAGCGGGCGCGTGTGGGGATTCCGCGATGTGACGGAGAAGCTGCGTGCTGAGCGTGAATTGCTCCGCGCCAAACGCCTTGAGGCAGCCGGGCAACTGGCCGGGCAGATCGCCCATGACTTCAATAACCTGTTGAGTCCGTTGCTCGCCTACCCGGCGGTACTCCGGACGATGTTTCCGACCGACGAGCGCACCGAACGAATTCTGGATGATCTGGAGAGCGCATCGCGACAGATCGCCGAGATAAACCAGCAATTGCTGACTCTGGGCCGCCGCGGGCACTACAACATTGAACCGATGGACATCAACCGGATCGTCGATGCCGCGATCCGGGGTGTCGAGATTCCCGACACAATGCAAATCATTCGACAGATGGCCGACAAACTGCTGCCGCTCAAAGGTGGCGCGGCACAGATCATGCGCGTGCTGGCAAACCTGATCTCCAACGCCATTGACGCGACCGACGGCAAGGGGACGATCATATGCCGCACATCGAACGTCTATCTGGATACCGCCATACGACGTTACAACTCCATCGTGGTCGGTGAGTATGTCCGGATCGACCTCGCCGATGATGGACCCGGAATTCCGGCGGACATCATCGAACGCATTTTCGAGCCGTTCTTTACGACGAAGAAGACCAATAAGAAGAGCGGCAGCGGGCTCGGGCTGAGCGTGGTCCACTCGGTCGTGGAGGATCACAAGGGTTACATCGATCTCCAGACGGCGGGCGGCACGGGGACGACATTCAGCATCTATCTGCCGGTCGACCGCAGCGCCGCCCTGCCGGAGTCCACGGCGTCAAGTCTCCCCCGTGGCGCCAATCAAATCATTCTGATTGTCGATGATGATCCCACGCAACGCCGGGTCGCCGCCGTCGCGCTCGAAGGGCTGGGATACCGCGTGGTAACCAAGTCCAGCGGCGAGGAAGCGGTAGAGCACCTGCGCGAGAACACGTGCGATCTGGTCGTCCTGGACATGATCATGGATGGAATCGATGGCGCCGAAGCACTGCGTCGCATCCGGAATATTCATCCGCATTTGCCGACGCTGATTCTGTCCGGGTTCGCGCAATGTGAACGAGTCAGGACGGCGATGGAATTGGGCGCGCTGGCCTTCATTCCCAAGCCGATCGACCTCAAAGTGTTCGCGCGCGCTGTGGCCGACGCTCTGTCGGTGCGGCATGGAGCAATCGCAAACTCGTCCGTCGGGGATCGCTGAAGATCCGATGACAGGTTTGTAACGTGGGGGGCGGCAATGAGCGACAGATGCAGACGATGGATCGGGCTCTTATGTGTCGCGGGCGTTCTGCCCGTGTTGTCGTGTTCATCGGGTCAGGACTCATCGACGGAGCCGACCGTCACCGAGGTGACGTTTGACGGCACGGTTCACCTGCCGGAATCGTCGTATCTGACATACGAAGACATTGCCCTCGGATTCGGCGAGCGCGATGTTGCCGTTTCTACCGACGGTGCGTTTTCGATCGCGGGCAACCAGCATCTCCCCGGAATCGCCATGGCGCGCGACCTCTGGGGTGAACCGATTCTCATGGCGGTCGTCCCCGATCCGGTTGAGGGATTGCAGGTAACCGTCGATGTCCATTCGACCGCTCTGGCACTTGCCTTCCTGCACCCATTCGTCTGCACCAGCAATCCTGATTACGCCGAAGAGGTAGTGACTGATCTCGAGTCACTCTCCGAGCTGGGCGAACTCGAGTCGCTCCTGTCCGAGCAACTGTCGGGGGATGTATTGGCACTGGTGTATGACAACCCCGATCTCGAGGACGCGCTCTCTCGTGTCGTGGAGGCATACGTGAACTCGTACCCGCCGACGACATCACTGCTCGCGGTCCTGCCGGCGCATCGCTCACCGTCAACTCCACAGGACGATGATGTTCAGATCCTGCCAAACGGGCAGGTCAGCGGGCATCAGCTCAATTGGAAGGGCGGCAGTTCGTTTGAGATTCTGAATTCGTATGGACGCTGGGCGTACTGCACGACGCCCAGCGACTCGTTCTTCCTCTGGCCCAATGGCGACTTCCTCGACTTGCTCAAGGCCACTCAGCCATGGGCGCCGTCGTCTAAAAACTTCACCATGTCGGTGCCTCCGAATTCGGACACGCAGTATGTCTCCGTGTACGGCTATGGGTTTTCTCCCATGGCGGGAAACGACTGGGATTCGCTCGATGCCAACGAGCGGTTACACGCGAACGCCGCCGGCATTGCCACCATTGTAGTTGAATTATGCGGACAGATGCTGGCAGTCGTGACCAACACGTCACGCACACTGGGGAATGAGGACGTCGCATCTCGTCTGGGCGGCACGATCGTCGGACTTCTGCTTTCCGACGGCGTGCTGATGTCCCAGGTCTCCGCATACATCGCCGTGAACGATCCCTGGGGGCTCTCGTGGCATTTGACCAAGCATGTCCTCAGCGAATTGACGGTCAATCCGTCGTTCCGTTCGGCGTTCGTCGCGGCTACGGGTATGGCCCTGACCGACGGGGCGCTTTCAAAGCTGGCCTCGTGGCTGTCGGTGCCCGCCAAGGCGGTCATGACGTTTAATTCTGTATCATCGGTCATGAAGACCGCTTTGGGGCTCTCTTCGGCGCGATTCAGGACATCCTTTGCCGTGTGGCGTGATGTCATTGAGTACGGATCGGTGCGCGGGCAAGTGGCGGATGCGGAAGATGGCTCACCGCTTACGGGGGCTGTCGTGACGCTGACCGGCGATGAGAATAACCCGTTGAATCCGGATCACGAAGTTACGACGGGATCTGACGGGTACTATCGCTTCGACTATATCGGCGCGGGACCCAAATCGATCTCGGCGAGCAAGTCGGGATATACGCCCAAGGCAATCGGCGTCGTCATCGAAACCGACGCGGAGATCACGGCCAATATCACGCTCCAGCGCGGCGGCGCGGGAGTATCGGGGCGGGTGCTCAACGGGATTTTCGTACATCACAACATTCAGTCGGGGCTCTTCTCGGAATCCCTGGAACTTGTGGCCATTCACGCAGGCGGCGTGGAAGTCAACCGGTACCTGTATGTCAACAATGGCACATACACCATGGCTCTCCCCGCTGGATCGTGGTGGATCAAGGCACAATATGAAGACTACAAGCCGGACTCATTCCTGGTCACAGTCCCCGGCAGCGGCGGCGTCTCCGCCCCGCGTGATCTGGTGCTGGAACCGAATCCGTCAATGACTGGGCAGATCGACATCGACATGAACAACGACGGGACCTTCGAGACAAGTTTTGAGATCACGTTTCCGTCCGTCGGACTCACGTCGCCGACATTGGCGCCCTGCGCACCCGGCGGAAACGGCGCCAACACAATGATGGGAATGGCGGGACAGGGAACATCGTATGCCAACTTCGACTTTGTCTACGTCGGCTTCAGCACGACGACAATCACCGGGCCGGGTGTCTACCCGGTCGGCGGATTGTATCCGTTTGGCTGTCTGTCGGGCGGCACCCAGACGATCGGCTGGTTGGGAACCAGTCGGAGGCAATGCAACAACCCCGACGGTTCAGGGCCAATGAGTTTCACAATCATCGGCGATCCGGAGACACCCGGATGCGATTGCGGCATCAGCCAGCCGGGCAACGTATTCGTGACGGACTGGAACTCGGAACTGGGCGGCTTGGTGGCGGGTGGTGTCACGGCAGATCTCGCCGGCTGGGCGAATTGCCATTGTTCCAGCAGCGATGAGGACGGCGACGGCATCGATGATGACTACGATGTCACCTGCGCCAGGGCGCGTCTGCACCTCGACTTCCGATTCCTGGTGGGGACAGACTATCTGGTGGGCTGGATGCCGTCAACTCCGCCAATTCCGTAGGAGGACGATTGCCTGGGACCGTATCGAAGATCAAAAGTACATTTCCAGGCCCAGCGTCGGAATGACATCCGAGCGCAGGCCCCCGTCATTGAGCGGCACCAGCAGATTTGCCATCAGGATGACGTTGTCACGCGGCGTGTACTTGATGCCGATCGACGAATTCACGACGTTGTCGTGATGGAAGTTGGGGATGTTGGTCGACGGCACGACCTGAACAATTAATTGCTCCTCGTCGACCGTGGGCCCGACAGCGGTCGGTTTCGGAAACTGCAATTCGTCGATGGCATCGCCGACCTCGTACTCCCCCAGCCAATCCAGCGCCAGAGTGATCGTCTCGCTGATCTTCTGATCGTAACCGACGGCGACTTCGATCTCGTTGTTGTCGTAGTCGCTGCCTCGGTAATCGAATCCGATGTTGGCGTGCGGGGCGAGATTCCCCAGTTCTTTCGACGCAATCAGCAGAGTGCGAATACTGGTCGCGCCGGAACCCAAAAAGTCCTCTTCACGTCCCGTCGGCAGCCGCACTTCCGATTGGATCGACAAATCTGTCTGACTCCCGCGGTGGAAATTGTACTTGGCGCGCAGGGCAATGTCACCGACGCCCGAGGCGGTCGCATCGACCGGTTCGGGGCGCAAGGTGAGCACCGGGGCCTCGCTTGTACCGCCAAAATAGTGGTACGCCATCCCGCTGTGATTGTAGGTAAAGCTCGTTATCTGCGCCAACGGAGCCGCGTACAGCGAGACGCGCACGAATGGGATCGAGACACCGACATCGAGATTGTCCAGCAATCCGTAGGACCCCTGGACTACGAACACCGAAGCGTCGACGTCCATGCCGATCATCAGATCGATATAGTCGAATTCGAATGGCGAATCGCCCATCCCGGGCGCGCCGACGTCCTCATGAAGAAAGTAAAACCGGGCGTCGGCCGTCTTGACACCCCGAATCTTCGATAATCCAAGATACGAGTAGTTGGCACCGATGCTCAGGCGGTTGCGGCCGATCGTGCGCGCACGGTCGGCGAAGATCGGACCGGCGCTGGCGGAGGTTGCAACCGGCACTCCTCCGGAGAATTCGAATGTCACGCCGGTGGATGTCGAGCTCAGCGGAAAGGTGGCGGTGTTGGCGCCGATGAAGTTTTTCAGCGCGGTGATAATGCGGCCGCTGCTGGCGACGTTGTCGGGGCGAAAGTGATTGGCGTGCTCGGTCCCGGGAGGACCCCCCAATCCGATCTCCAGGACCGCGTCGAAAATCGACTCGATTTCACCGGCCAGATCGTCCGCTGCGCGCGCGGGTTGCCCGAACGCGATCGCCGCGACGACGAGAACGACAAAGCAAGACCACTGGTTTGCGCACATGCGGCAACTCCTGGTGTCAACGTTGTTGAGTCATGTTCCGAATCGACCAGATCCCGTCGGTTTCGGAGAGTTCAATGTCGTATCGGACTGTTTCGCTGCGTTGGCCGCCGGCATCGCGGAAACTCATGCGGACGGCGACACGGGCCTTCGCCTCACGGTCATCCAGCGCAATCTCATCGAATGTGCTCGTAACAATCAAGTCTTTCGTCTGTTCTGTGAATTGCTGCCACATCGATTGTTGTTCTTTCGGCATCGACGGGTACCCCGCCGACAACGCGGCCACGTCGCGCCGCGAGAGCGATTGCCAGAACTGGTCGATGAGTTCGGTGACGTCTGTGGAATCTTTGTGACGGCCGCTATCGGACGCGTCACCGAAGAGCGTAAGCGCCCGCCGATATCGGCTCCCGGCCTGTGTCCATTCATGAATATGCCGCAGAGAATCTCCCGCGGCCTCGTCGGACAAGCCCCGTTTATAAGGTTCCAGTCCCATGTCGTCCTGATCGACGCGAGACCTGGCATCGATCACGCGATCTCTCAGTTGCAGCGCCGCCTCCTCCAACTGCGGATCGGGCTGGATCGGTACTGAGTGCGATTCCGCAATCGTGGTTGAGTCGGGCCGGGACGGCATCTGTTCGGGTGCCGTCAGTGCGCTTTGATCACTCGAAGTGTCCTGGGTCATCCCGGCAGGGACATCCCCGGATGTGCGAGCCCCCTGGGACAGATAAAAAGCGATGGCCGCGGCACCGAATGCCAGGATCGCGGCCGATGTGATCCAGATTGCACGCCGCCCGGTCGCTTTTGGTTCCAGACGTATCGGTTCACCGACCGCCAGACCGGCCGCGCAGCGGCGCAATGCCTCAAATGGCTCGCTGATCTGCTGGTAACGCTGAGTGACATCCTTGCACAGCATTCGTTCAACAATGGCGGCCAAATCACTCGGGATGTTATTGGGCAGAGCCGGAACCGGGTCGTTGGCGATAGCGGAAATCGTCAACAGGTCACTGTCACGCGCAAACGGCTGCCGCCCGCTGAGCAGCTCGTATAGGACGACGCCGACCGAAAAGATGTCGGTGCGGTGATCGAGCGTCTGTCCGCCCGCCTGTTCCGGCGACATGTACGATACCGTACCGGGGATCAGGCCGACCGCCGTGATCTCTGCGTCGGCGGGACGCTTGGCCAGACCAAAGTCGAGAATCTTGACGTTGCCGTGTGCATCCAGCAGGATGTTGGCGGGTTTGATGTCACGGTGAATTACCCCGGCGCGATGCGCGGCCGCCAATCCGGCGCAAATCTGCCCGGCGACCCGCAGCGTCTCCTCCAGCGGCATACCCCCGGAAACGATCCGATCGCGGAGTGATCCCCCTTCGACCAGCTCCATGGCGAAGTACGGCAGTCCCTCGTGCTGGGATACTTCGTAGATGTGGATGATGTTCGGATGATTGATCGCGGCGATCGAGCGCGCCTCGCGGACAAAGCGGGCACGAAACTCGTCATCGTAGGACAGTGCCGACGGCAGGAACTTCAGCGCGACCCGCCGCTGCAGACGGGTGTCCTCGGCGACATAGACTTCCCCCATCCCCCCGGAGCCGAGGTGTTCGACCACACGGTAATGGGCGACGCTTTGTCCGATCATGGTGAGATAATCATGATCGTCGGGTCACGCATGGGAAGGAAAAACTCGCGGAGGCATCGCAAGAGGGGTGGCGCCAAGTGCATTGCCAGCGGATGGCAGAGAACATACCTTAGCTGTCCGGTTCAGCGGACTGCGACGACGGAATGATCACGTCAGCTTACACATTCGGCAGGCACATGGGAATCGCCGCCTTGGTGGCATGCCTGGCCACCGTGGCTTTCGCGGGACGAGCGTACGGCCAGTTGCCCATGGTCGATGAACCGCCCCTGGTCTTCGGGTATTTCCAGAATTCGCTCGCCTATGCCGATTCGGACGATCCCGATCCGGACAACACGTACTTTCTCCTGCAGCAGTTGAATGTGATTCTGCAGCGCGATTGGTCACCGGATTGGACCGCGTTCGTCAATCTGGAGTTCGTCAACACGTACTCTTCGAGCCGGATGACCGGCGCCTTCAACCTCGAGGAGGTCTGGCTGCGCCATCGATTCAGCCGACAACTGAGCGTTAAACTCGGCTTGCAGATTCCGGAATTCAACAGACTCAACGCCATCAAAACCAAAACGCCGCTTCTTCCCTACATCATACGGCCTTTGGCCTACGAATCGTCACTGGCCGACGTCGTCGCCCTCGATGAACTCGTGCCGTCCCAGGCGTTCGTCTCACTCTACGGATCAATTCCGTGTCGGGCTGTCAAGTTCGATCACGCGGTGTATGTGGGAAACAGCCCCAACATCAACACGGACAGGTCTCAGGGCCAAACGGGGGTGGACACGTCGAGGACGTTTCTTCTGGGCGGACGGTTGGGTGCCCGGACCAACGACATTCAGGTGGGTGTGTCGGGTACGATCGACTACGTTGATTTTCTGCAGTCGGTACGGGTCTTTCTCACCGACACGACGACCGACCTCAGGGAAGTACCTCGTTATCGATTGGGCGCCGACGCCCGGTTCATGGCCGGCCGGTTTGTCGTTGAAGCGGAGGCGATCATCGTGCGGTACGACGAGTCGTCGCCGGAGATTCATTTGAACAAAGACTTCTACTACGCCACGGTAATGGCGAACATCAGTGACCGCTGCGTCGCATATATCGGTTTCTGGTACCTTGAGCAGGAGGTCGTCGCCGTCGAAGAGAGGGGTATCGCCTTTCGTGGGCTGGAACATGGCAAGTACCGGCTCCGGATTCCGACCGCGGGCGCGGCATGGACGGTCACGGATGGAATCGTGCTGAAGGCGCAGGTCGGCCGCGCCGATCAGTCGGTCGACAACAAAGCATTCACTGTCAGTGAGTTCAGTTATTACGGAGTCGCCGCCTCGGCCATGTTTTGAGAGAGATTCGCGACACGATGAGAGCTGTCTGCACAATCGTTTTGCTCCTGCTGGCGGCGTCGGCGTCCGCCCAACAAGTAGCGATCATCGCGAATCGCTCCGTGCCGGCGGATTCGCTGTCGCAGCGCGAAGTCCTCGATATTTACTCCGGTGACGTGCGGACGTGGAAAAACGGCGTTCCGGTCGTGCCGTTCGATCTGAGTCAGGATGGCGTCGTCCGCGATACGTTCTATGAGTATCTGGGCAAGAAGTCATCACGGATGAAGTCGATCTGGATGAAGAACCTGCTGATGGGGGAATGCCAGCCGCCGCGCACCGTGGACAATGAGATCAAGTTGCTCGACCAGGTGTCGGCCACTCCGGGCGGCATCGGGTATCTCAGTCTGCAATCGGTCAACGACAGCGTCAAGGTATTGACGGTGATCGCCGGTTCCCCCGCGCCGGATTAGCCCGATCGAGCGCACCGGTACTATGCAATTCCGGCATTGGAAACTGGGCGTCAAGTTCACCGTCGCCGTCGGCGTCGTGTTTGCGCTGATGGCGGCCGGAAACCTCTGGTCGATGTCGGTCATCCTTTCGCTGAAATCCGATCTGGATGATGTCTCACGAAACTGGATGGGACGGATCATCGCCATCTCCGAGATCAATCGCAGCACCGCCGATCTGCGGATGCGCCAGCTTCGGTACGTGGCGTCCGACTCGCTTGCCGTTTTACAAGAACAGGGCGCAGAAATCATAACGCTGATCGATCAAATCAACAACAACCGTGACACCTATGAGGAACTGCGACGCATCTCGACCCGTAAGCCGGCTGACAGCTTGTATGAGTGGGGGCTCTACGACGCCTTCGATCGCAACTGGGATGCGTATCAGACCGACATTCTCTCGGTCATCCAATCAAAGCTGGTCGGCGGCGCGCTGCAGACGGTCGTCATCGGCAGCGACCCACCCGGCGACATATTCGACAGTATTCGAGTCAGTCTCAACAAGCTGGTGGAGATTAACAAATCGTACGCGGTTAAGGCGGCCGATGCGGCCGAGGCGCGCCTGCAGGCGTTTCGCGTGGCCAGTGAGATTCTGCTGATCGGCTCAATCCTGATGTCGGGCGTATTCACGATCGTCATCGTGCGACTGATCACCCGCCCGATCCGAAAGCTGGTCGCCGCGGCCGGGCAGGTGGCGGACGGCGAGTTGGATGTCCGGCTCGACATCGACAGCTGCGATGAGATCGGCAATCTGGCGGCATCATTCAACGTCATGACGCGCGCCTTGCGCGACTCGCGCGATCGGTCTGTACGACAGTCAGCCGAATTGCAGCGGCAACACTCGGAATTGCAGGCGGCGCACTTAGGGCTGGCGTCTCAGAAAGACGAGACCGACCGCGCCAATCGCGGCCTGGCCGATGCCCTGCACAAGCTCCGGGAAGCGCAGGAAGAGTTGTTGATGAAAGAGAAAACCGCGTTTCTGGGCCAGCTTGTGGCGGGCGTCGCGCATGAACTCAATAATCCGGCGGGCGCCTTGATGAGCGCCGATGATGTTTCGCGGCGCATTCTGAACCGTCTGCAGGCGATTAATGCGCAGCGGCCCGAGGCCACCGCAGAGGTGGCGCCGCTGATCAAATCCCTGGAAAACAACCTCGAAGTCTCTCGGACAGCGGCGGAGCGCATACGCGACATCGTGAGCAGTCTTCGCAGCTTCGCGCGTCTCGATGAGGCCGAAGTCCAGCAAGCAGACATCCATCAGGGGATTGACAGCAGCATCATCCTGTTGGGGACTGAAGTTCCGAACCGGATTACCATGACGAAGAACTACGGAGACCTGCCCAGAATCACGTGTCGACCGGCACAACTCAACCAAGTGTTCTATAACATCCTGCGCAACGCCGTTGACGCCATCGAGGGCCAGGGAGCAATCGCAATATCGACCGAGACCGATGGCGATTTCGCGCTGCTGCGATTCTCTGATTCCGGGCGCGGAATCCCCGCTGATCGTCTCCAACAAGTCTTCGGATTCACGTTGGGCCAGGGGGCCGGGCGTGTCCGGATGGGATCGGGGCTGATCGCATCCTACAGCATTATTCAGCAGCACCGCGGCGACATTGCGATCGAGAGCACCGAGGGAGTCGGCACAACGGTCCGTATACGGCTGCCGTTGGGCAGGAGCTGATTGCCGAGACTTCCGCTGTCGGTCGCAGCGTGGCTGCCGCTGCAGCCCGCAGGTCAGATCGAGGCCTCGACCGTCACGGTCTTGGACTCCCGCTCCATGACAGTCACCGTTCCCGTCATGCCGGAGAATTCGTGCAACCGACAGAAGTACGGGTACACTCCCGGAGCGTCGAACACGTAGGTGAACGATTGCGCATTCGTGAGCTGCTCGTCGAACAGATCACCCGCGTCGCCCGCCGCCGAGTTTTCACCGGATGTGATGGTGTGCGAGCCGGATGACGTCCAGCGGACCGTGTCGCCGACGTGAATCTCAACGTTCACGGGAGAAAAAGCAGTGCCCGATGCCGATACCGGCACCGTTGTCGGGGTCGCTTCCGTCACGGTGATCTGCCCGCTCATCCCCTCGGCTTCGTGCGGACGGCAAAAATAGTCGTAGTCACCGGCGGCGTCGAACACGTAAGTAAACTCCTCACCCTGCGGAAGGTCGGCATCAAAAAGGTCGCCCGCGTCCGAATCATCGGAATCGGTTCCCGACGTCACCGTATGGTCGCCGGAGACAGCGGTCCACCGAATTGTGTCACCGACGACGATCTCGGTAATTTCCGGATCAAACGTAGCATTGCTGTCCGAGCCATTCGACGAGGTGCTGCACCCGGTGCATAGACTTAGCCCCCACAAACCGACAACCACCGACAGAACGGTTACAGAGAGCCCCTGCAGGCACGGTAATCGCTTCATTGGTCCTCCTTGACAATTCACGGCTTGAGACATGATCTCGGACTGATACGCATTCCGCGTACTCAGGCCAATACAAACCGATGTGATGGGCTCTGCGCAAGTCAATACCGCCGGCCCTCGTCTTCCAAACCACTGCGTCTCAGGCCATGTTCCATCGCTCGGAACAACTCGGGCGATACGCAGATTGGCTCGGCCCATGCTTCGTGACCGGTAATCAGGCGATAATAGACTGTACAGGGATAGCCACGAACTACGCGCGGTCAACGGCGCCGGAATCCACAGTGGCCGCGGCTGCCACACCGACCAACCCATTGCCCTTATACCCGTTGCCGCTCGATTTCAGGTCATCGTAGGGATCATGGTGGACTGCGCCCGGCGGCAGCCAGTCCCAGAGATGGCCGAGTTCGCCTCGCAGGCGATTCATGTAGAAGTCTGGCAATTGCAGGGATTCCTGATCGAAATACGCGCGGAAGCTTCTGTCGGCAGACAAGCGGTCGCGGACCGCCCGATAGTATTTGATTCGTCCCGCGCCTTCGGTCGATATCGCCCGTAAGACATTGAGCGTCTTAGGAATCATTGTGCGATTCGCGGTGAACCGTCGTCGGATCGCGCGCCCCGAAAACGCGTAATGGCTCAAGTCGATAACCTGATCATAAAAGTCCGGCCATGTGTAGTTCTTCACGCGGACGTTCATGGCGTGGTTGTTGTTGAGGAAATGAAACGGAAACGGCAAGACACGCCCCGCGCGCAAGTAGTCGAAGTTGAGGTCGGCGGCGCGGCCGAATGAGGTCAGCAGCGAGAATGCCGGGAAAGCGCCGGGCGACAGATCGAGAAATTGTTTGGTCAGCTCAAAGGGCTCGGCGCCGTGATCAGTGTCCAGGCCGAGCACAAAGTTGGCCTGAACATACGGAATGTACCGGAGAATCATGTTGACATGTTCGGAGACCTTGCGGACTTTCGCCATGCCGGTGTCGGTGCCGGTCTTGGATTTGGCGCCCATGTCGAACCACGACTCGATCCCCGGCAAGAGCGCCTTGAATCCGTTGCGCTGCAGGCGGCGCACGTGATCTTCCGACAACAGGGAGAGACTGCTCTCCGCAACGAAATCGATGCTGTCGGGCGGGACGGCTTCCTCGATGGCGTTGAGGCAAGAATCGAATCGAACACCAAAATTGGGATCGTGCCATCCGACGTGCGGTCGCTTGAACTTGGTCAGCAGGAATCGGAGATCATCCTTCATGACCTCCAGACTCATCTCCTGATACGGAACCGCGGCATCGATGCAGAAACTGCAGGTGTAAGGGCAGCCCAAACTGGCGATCATCGGCACGATTTTGATGAGCGGGGCCTGCTGGAGCGTCGCCTCGACGAATTTCCACCGTTCGCGAACGCCCGGCAACGTGTCGGGCTGGCGTTGCGCCGAGAGGTGAACACCGAGCGGCCGATGTTTGCAGCAGTCGCGCAATACGTCGTCGATGACGGTCTTGTCGGTAAAACCAAGTACGTAATCGAAATACCGGCGGGCATCCTCGGGATAACATCGGGCGTGCGGCCCGCCGAGCACGGTGATCGCGCCGCGCGATTGCAGCATGCGGCTTAACGCGTATGACAACTGCGCCGCCTGGGTGAACGCTCCGATAAATACGATGTCCTGGTTTTCGGGAAGCTGCTTGAGGACGCCGGCCGACCCGGTGTGACAGACTAAAGTCACATCGTGCCCCTTCTCTTCGCACCAGACCGCGACCACCTGCGGCATAATGCTCGCGAAGTTGGCGTTCATCACGCGCGCCCACATGCCGGGACGCGGTGATTTTGTCACCAGATCGATGATGCCGATTTTGAGTTTGCGCACGAGGACCGAGGTCTACTCCTGACGATGTGTTGAGCCGGTCGCGGCCATTGACTTGGGTGATTGATGCTTCGGTTCGCAAACACAGGGCGGATTTGTCACAAGGCATGATACCCTTCGGTCACGGAATGAACCACAACTATTCGCGGTGCAGCAAGAACGCTCCCCGGGGACCTAACGTTCACGAACGCAAGTAGTTCCGCCCGCGACCCTTCCCTGCCACCGATCAACTGGTTGGCAATAAACGGTATCGCCGGCGGCGAATGGCTTGCGTTCAATCCAGCGAGAGCCATAATATGATCGAGGCAGAAGTCGCAGCCTTTGCCCTACCAGCCCGGCTTACCGAGGTGAAAATGAACCCAGGTCAACTGAACATCTGTGTGGTCGTACTCGCGGTCTCCTCGTGTCTGCTGGGGACACTCCATCCGCTCGCATCATCGGCCGAAACCGCTATCGCAGCGAACACATCGGACGGTGCAATCATTCCCAACGTTGGGCAATGGAAAGACGACGTCCTGTGCCGTGCGACCGGTTCGGATGGGACACTCTGGGTCACGCGATCGGGAATGATGTTCGTCGCTCCTGAACACCAACCGGTCCCACCGCATCTTTGCCAGGATTCAAAGGATTCACACCGGGAGGTGTTTCGATCTGCCGCATCCAGGATTGAATCCCGGGTCCACCCGCAGATGGCGTTCGGCGAGTCGGCAACACCACTGAGTCTATCAGTCCAATCCGCCGTTTCGTCGCGGGCGCATTTCTTTCTGGGCAACAATCCGGATCACTGGCAAGCCGATGTCCCCGTCTATCGAACCGTCAATGTCACAGGGTTTGATGCCGACGTCAAACTCGTCCTCGACGTTGCGGGCGGTGTGTTGACCGCACAGTGGGAGTCACCCGACGAGAACCTCTTGTCAGCAGTCCTCGATAGACTGGGATTCACCGATTGGGATCAGACGCCCGTGGGGCTGAGATCGGTAAAGTCGCCTGAGGAGTATCACGGAGCCGCGACTCAAGGCGCATCGAGACCGGCGACGGCCGCTGCATCGGTCACATTCGCCACCTACCTGGGCGGGACCGACTTTGATGCCGTCTATGGAATGACTCTCGATCCCAACGGCGACATCATTCTGATCGGAAACTCTGAATCAGCCGATTTTCCGATGGTGAATCCGTACGACGGGACATTCGGGGGCGGTTCCTTCGGCGACGTCGTGGTGATCAAACTCGACGGCGATGATGGCTCTGTCGTATTCAGCACTTACATCGGCGGCACCGGTCCCGACATCGCCGCCGGAGTCGTCACTGATGAATCAGGCAACATCTACGGAACCGGGATCACCGGTTCGGCCAACTCATTCCCGCGTGTCAACCCCTATGACATGACGTACAACGGCTCCGGAGATGCCTTCATATTCAAGCTCTCCCCTGCCGGAACTGTTTTGCTGCAGAGCACGTTATTGGGCGGCAGCGGCGAAGACTATGGGCACGCGATCGATGTCGGCGCGGACGGATCAGTGTATGTTACCGGCCACACTGAATCGGCCGATTTCCCGGTTACGCCTGAACTGGAAGATACCTTTCAGGGTGGTGTCTGGGATGCGTTTCTCTGCGTGCTGGGTCCGACGGGGACGACGCTGGCATTCGGGACATTTCTGGGCGGATCATCCGACGAGGATGGACTGGCCGTGTCGGTCGATCCGGCGGGTAACTGTTATGTGAGCGGATGGACCGGATCGTCCGATTTCCCCATGGCCAACGCCTACGACGATTCCTACGGCGGTGGCGAGCGCGATGTCTTCCTCAGCAAGATCAGCGCAACGCGCACGCTGACATACAGCACCTACCTCGGCGGTTCCGGCAGCGACTATGCAACGGGAATGGCCCTCGGCTCCAGTGGCGAGGTCACCCTGAGCGGAGTGACGCGTTCAACTGAGTTTCCGTCCGTTAACGCGTACGATGCCACGTTGGGAGGTTCCCAGGATTTGTTCGTCACGCAGGTTGCACCGGATGGCCAGTCGCTGACGTTTAGCACCTATCTGGGGGGTGATGCCGAGGAATTCAATGGCGTCGTCGCCATGGGCGCGTGCGGCTTCCCATCGGTGAGCGCATACACGTACTCCGACGACTATCCGACGATCAATGCGTTGGATGACGTGCTGGACAATACGCCGGATGTCGTCGTGTCGATCCTGAGTGCCGACGGTTCTGCGCTCAGCTTCTCGTCTTACCTGGGCGGGGATTCCACCGAGTTCAACAACGCTATCGCGATCCGGAATGATGATCTGTTTGTCTGCGGTGTTTCGAATTCGACGAATCTTCCGGTCGTCGGCGCCAGCGCGTCGCCCCTGAATGCCGGGTATGACGGCTTTCTCGTCCGGCTGACCGATCTCGGGCTGCTGGATTGCCCGTGCGATTGTCCCACACATGCCGATCCCAACGATGACGATGTCGTCAATGTCTTCGACGTCGTCATTGCGGTCTCAATTGCGTTCCGCAGCGAGCCCCCCACGCAAGACATCCTCTGCCCCTTTGAATCCACGGACGTCGACTGCAATGGCGTCACCAATGTCTTCGACGTCGTCAAGTTCGTCGATGTCGCCTTCCGTTCCGGCAATCCGGCGACGAATTTCTGCGATCCGTGCCTGTAACGGCGCTCACGTTTTCCCGTCTGACGGCAAAAAAACCCTGCCCCGTGTGAGATCACGGGGCAGGGGGTTGTGTTGTCGTACGCGGTGATGTGTGGTGCTACTTCATCAGCGTCATCTTGCGGGTGGCGACGAAGCCGCCCGATGAGATGCGGTAGAAGTACACACCCGAGGCCACC
>DASWIS010000034.1 GCA_036397555.1 Candidatus Zixiibacteriota bacterium
TCACGGCGCCGATGAGAAAACACGCGATTCCATAACACGCCATCGTGACCGGGCGGGCTTTGAAGAACGTGAAAAAGGCTTTGATGAAGGCTGGCATGGTTAGCTCCTGTCGTTGTCCTGAAACTCAATCGTCAGATCGCCCGCTTTTGCAGCGGCAATCACGGTCTTGTAGAGCGCGCGATAGGCTTCGACCGACCGATAAACGCACATTCTGGCCGTGTCATATTGCGCCCCGACGAGAAGGCAGCCGTCCGTCTCGCTCTCGAAATTGCCGATGTGGATCAGCACATACTCAAAGTTCGGGACGTTCCGTATCCAGAGCATGCCCTCATGAATATCGCTGACACGCCGGTCTTTCTTGTAGCGTTCGTGAAACCCGCCCTCGGTCCTGACCGTGACCCGGTACGTTCCTTTCGGAATCCGCGTCTCGCCCGGAACCTTGATTTCCCGGTATTCATCTTCGCAACCATAGAGGCCGAGAATTGCGTGCTCGGCCCCGTTGGTGAACACCTGCACATGCGAAAGCGTCGCCTCCTTGTCGGAGACGAAGCGGTCTACAATGATTTTCATGGCCTTCTCATCGGTTGCTAGGCTTTCGTCCCGTTATTCACCCAAGGGCCGGTGATCCACGGCGAAACGGGAGGGCTCGGGCGCGGGTCGTTTGAAATCGCTCCGTGATCGAAATAGACGCGCAATATCCGGTCCTTGCGAACGCGGGTGCAGCGGTCGGTCACGATCATCGTCATTTCGGTGAAGATGTCTCCGGTTCCGTCTTCCACCCAAAAGCCGTTTTGCAGCGAGAAGTCTTTATCGCGCAGCGTGCCCCACAGCGACGGATTGTCGAATCGCGAAAGGTCGCGTCCGGCCGGAACCGTATATGTCCCTGCGCTGTCGGTGACTGTCCCCGACCAGCGCAGCATCGTCGTCGGATCGTTGGCTACCGGATCCCAGACCTGCGTTGCATCGAACACAGCCTTCGTGTTCGGGATATCGACACGGTCGCCGACAAAAAGCGGATAGCTTGCATCGTTCACAAGCTCGCCCAGCGCAATATACCGGTCCTTGTCCACATTGGCGCCGGTATCGAACGCGGCATGAACGAGATCGGAAGATGCGCTTCCCGTCACGTCGCCGAGGATGATGTTGTGCCAGTCCGCATCCGGGATAAGACGCCTGTCAATTGCGTCCTCGACCGGCACGGTGAGATGATCGAATTTGACTGCATTTACGAACCCGACCGCATAAGGCTCCTTGATCGTAAACTGGAACGCCTCAATGCCGATATGAATGCCGATCTCAAACTGTTCGCCAAATCCGGCCGCGCCGTCTTCGTCATAGACCGCCTCAAGCCCGTCGCAGAAATAGCGGCCCGTGTATTCGAAGTAGATCGCCCGGATGACGTTCGAACACTTGATGTTGCTGAAGTTCGAATAATCGTAATGGTCCTGTTGCGACGCCGCCTTGATGACCATCGAGCCGATCAGGCAGGCGACGATCCGAACGCCGTCTACATCGATCGGGACAATCGTGTTGGAGCCCGCGTCCTGATAGCTCTCTCCGGCAGAGCTGGTGAAGAAATATTTTGAATTAAAGACCGGCAGGAGGTCGCGGCGGGTGAGCGAGCCGGGCCGGGCCTTGTCGGATTTATCGCCCCTGACGTTTGACACAAAGCCGGTGCCATTGGAGGAGCCGTAGGCCGCGCAGTTGCGGATCGGAACGAGACGGCCCTGCATCCAGATGATCTGAGAATGACCCCAGTCATGGCGCTGCTTGTCCGAATCGTTCTTGTTCGAAAGGTCTTGCCGGCTGGTTCTGTGGCCGATGCCGACAAAGCCATCGATATACCCCGTTTCATTGCCGCTCTCAGTGAATATGCCCGAGCCCCACATATTGACCGACGCGCAGTTGAGCGAGTCGACGTTCGAGTTGTGGATCGCGATGCCGAGCGAAAACGCATCGTGGCAGACAAGGCCCTCGGTCCAGATATTGGCGCCGTCCGGGCCGGAGGCGTGGATATGGAACGAATAACGACCCTTGATCGAGTCGGTTGCGAGAACGCCCGACCCGCCTTGACTTGGGTGGTTCGGATGGTCTGTGAAATCCCACGACAGCGTGCGCTTGTCAGTGCGGCCGAGCCATGCGAACTCGGCGTAGCGCCAGTCGTGATCGTCGGAGAACATCATCATCACGTGGCCGCGCTCATGCACCGCCGCACCAGGCGGCGACTCGAACACGATGTTGCGGGTCTGGTTGACGATGTGGATGTCGGAGAACGAGCTGTCCGCGTTGACGGTGTGATCGTATATAAGGGCCGTGGTCCACGACACCGTCGCGCCGTCGATTGCGGTGATGGCGCGCGTTTCCGTTTGGTGGATCGGCGTCGATACGGGGTTGTTGCCCCACGCGGTTGGGCGCACCAGATGCGTCGGCGGAATGGCGATGATGTCGCCGACGTTCCACCCGGTCGGCGCAGATGCGAGCGTTAGCGACGTTGCGCCAACCCCGACCGCAACGCCGTTGGTCAGAGCCCACGGCGTTTTTTCAATGCCATGGACCCTAGACCGGCCCATGAACATAATCCCTTTGGTCTGCATGCGCGGATCGGCCGAAACGTCGATGGTCGATTGCGGGAATTCCCAGTTGAACTGCCCGGTGAAGGGCCGCGTTGTGTCGCCGATCCAGAACCGCGCGCTGCGGTCGCCCATGAGAGTGTCGACGGTAATCCTAACCGTGGCGTCTTCCTTGACGCCGAAAAACCCGTCCGCCCATATCAGCGACCCGGCCGTCATTTCTATGTCGCTCTGCACCCAGACATTCACGCCGTCCGGGATCAGCACAACATCGTCAGCGGCAGGAACAGAGCCGCCCCATGTGGCGGGGTCGTCGAACCAGCCGTCCTGCGCCGCCGTATGGGTGAACGTGGCGCCCATTTTGATCGCCATCATGGCGTCGGCGTCGGCCAAGAATCCTGCCTGCTGGATATTGCGGGCGCTGACGGACAATTCGAGCGGAACGGCGGTAGGGCCAGCCGCGAAGTCCGGCATGGCAGGCAGCGCCGGAAACGCCGACGCGCCGCTGCGGCGCGCGGGCCGCCCGGAGTCGCTGCGGCGCAACACCTGACCCGTTGACCGGCGAAAAACAGAAGTCACAGGCGCGGCCTCGCGCCTTGGTTGTGCGGCTTTGCCATGTGGCGTGCTCTTTGCTAGGATGAAGGTGAGAGGGGATTTATATGGTTCAGACGCTTGCCGCCCACCGCCGCGATTGGGACGACTTGGCTAAGGTTGACCCGCTTTGG
>DASWIS010000035.1 GCA_036397555.1 Candidatus Zixiibacteriota bacterium
CGCCGATCAAGCCGAGACGTAATCGGACGAAACCGGGAATAAAGCGGCACGTAAAGTGTATTGAGAGTGAAAGGCGAGAAGCCGGGTTAACGAAAGCCCCCACGTCCTTGCAGGGAGGATCAAACAAGCTGCCAGGCTTGCAGGATGCACCCACCACGATGACACCGGGCCGCGGTTCAGGGATGGACGGCGACCCAAGGCGATGAGGGGGTAGCGGCTCTCCGGCAACGGGGAGCCGCTTTTTTATTGCCCTGATCCAGAGGGCGTGTTGAAAAAGCCCAATTTGATGTCACCCCGAGCCCTTCGGGCGAGGGGTCTCGATGCGCGAGTGGCCGCCGACAACGCGTTGGAGATTCCTCGCCCGAAGGGCTCGGAATGACCTGAATGATTATTTCCGTGAAACTCGATTATGTGGGTTCCAATGGGTTTTTCAACACGCCCCCAGAATCAAGTGGGCTGGTCGGTCGGGGTGGTGTTGGTCTGTGTCGGGGAATCAAGCGAGGTCGGGCGGCGCAGGTTGTCACGGTACGCGCCCGCCAGGAGCGCCACGCCCACGATGATTAAGATCAACGGCCAGGAGTGACGCATCCCGGGCAGGAGCCCCCAGTTACTCAGCAGGAAGACCAAGCCGGTCCCAACCATGATAATCCCACCAGTCAGGGTTCCGCGTCCGCTGTGCTTATCCTTGCTCATCGTTCACTCCGTTCCCGGCGACACGTGCTGGGCCGCCAATATACCTGACGTACTCGACACCACCAAGATGCGAAAATCTTTGGCCCGCGTGCCCGGTCAGAAACGACTTCCCGGTTCCGACCGGCCCCCTACAGCGCGCAATGTAAATCTGACGGCAGCTTTCCGCATTTTTCTTGACACATCTTTGCGCCTGTCGTACCCCATTCTTCGTGTCAATGGGGGCAATTCCAACAATTACTCGCTGTCTTGATCGGAGAGTTTAGATGAATTCGATGTACGTCGCCCTGCTGCATGCGGCCATCGCCGTCGTGCTGATCGTGGTCGCCTTTCGCTCGCACGAGCGTTTCTGGTCGTTGGGGTTTGTCGGTTGGCGGAAAGTCTATGCCGGTTTGTCGCTGTATCTTATCGGCGCCCTGTTAAACGTCTGGTTGAGTCTGTCGGCGACCGTTACCGACCTGCCGGCGGGGCTCATCGCCGGGCTGGGACTGTTCCTGTCGGTCGCCGGTATCGGGCTGGTACTGGCCGGTTCGATTGAACGTCTCCACGATCTGGCCGCCGAACGGCAACGTCTCGAGGACGTCCGCGCCGGATTCGATCTCTTCGATACGCTGCGTGAAGTGATCGGCGGGCCATACTCGTTCCTGGAAATCCTCGAGTACTCGCTCAAGGAAATTGTCCGCGGCGCCAATGTCGAAAGCGGCGGTCTGTGGCTGCACAACCCGGCTGAAAAGGAATGGGTGCTGACCGGGGTGGCCGGGATGTCGCAGTCCTTTCGGCAGCAGGTCGAGTCGATCCGTGGCAGCGGGACCGGATTCCAGCGGCTGGCGCATCTGCGCGAGGCGCACACGTTTAAGCGCGCCGAAGAAATACGCTTGTTCTTTCCTGAGTGGGAGGCCGAAGGGTACCGCTCGGTGATCGGTCTGCCGCTGGTGACCGTGACGCCCGGTCAGAGCGAACGTCGGCTGCTGGGTGTCATCGTGCTGGCCGATCATCTGCCCGAGAGATTCGATGAGGAACGCGGGCGCCGTTTGCATGCGGCCGCCGACTATGTCGCCGCCGTGATCGCCGAGGCGCGCCTGCACCGCGAACTGGACGGTCAGAAACGGCGCGCGGAAGAATCCATCGCAGCGCTGGAAGCCCGTCTGAACGAATCCCAGTCGGGTCTTGCGGAGTCGCAGGCGGTGACCGCCCGGCAACTACAGCAGTGGGAGAGCGAACGGGCCGATCTCACCAAACGGCATGGCGAAGAACTGGAAGCACAACGAACCGGCGCCGAGGACAGTCGCCGCCGACAACAGACCGAGTGGGAACAGGCGCTCACCGCCGAACGCGGCGTTGTCGAGGAGGCGCGTGCCCTTCTCAAACAGTCCGAGGAACGGATTGCGACGTTGCAGGAGCAACTGGCCGATCGCGAACGGACATGGGAGCAGCAGCGACGGACCCTGGCCGATGACGCCGAGTCGAAGCGACGGGCCATGCAGGGCGAACGGGATTCTCTCCATGGTGAAACGCTCAAGCTTCGTGAACACATCACGGAGTTGCAGCGCAGTCATGAGAATGAAATCGGCGCGTTGACGACCGCCATCGATGCGGAACGCAGCCGATTCGCGCGCCAGCTCGATGAACTTCAGAAGCACATGGCCGGACGTGAGGAACAAATGCAGCGCCAGCGCGACGACGAATTGCGCCGGGCCACCGAACGCGAAACCCGGCTACGCGCCACACTCGACGATGAGCGTCGGTCATGGGAAGCGACACAGCATACTCTGACCGCCAACGTCGAAGAGCTGCGCCGCGGTCTGGGGGCGCTGCAGGAGTCATCACAGCAGCGACTGGCCGAAAGCACTCAGGAGCGGATCCGCCTGGCGGAAACGCTGGAGACCGAACGCTCCGGCGCCCGGTCGCAGATCGCCTCTGGGCGACGTATGCTTCAGGACATTGCGGATGCAGTGCGTGATGATAAACCGTTGGCTGGTGCGCTGAGCAAACTGCACGGGCTCATCCCGGGGGCGCCGGCGCTCGGGTTGTGGCGGCGACTCCCCGACGCGCGATACGAATTCCTGGCGGTCGTCGACACGGCGGGTCTCTCCGTTTCGATTCCCGATGATTTGCAGCCGTGGGCGTTTGAACTGCAGACAATCCCCGCCGAAGGAGTGACCACGATAACCGAAGACTCGGCTTGGGATGCCATCCTCCGTCACGCGCCGAAAACCTCGCTGGAGTCATGGGCGCCGATTTGGGGCGAACGCAAAAGTCCTTCATGGGCGGTCTGCTGGCCCTGGGGCGGGACGGCGGGCGCCGGACACAACGGTTGTGTGACGGCGTTCGGTTTCGCCGGAGCCGCGCCCGACCGTCGCGTGATCGAGGCACTGCACGATGCCATCGGGCTGATCGGTGCGCTGGCGGTCCGGTTCGAAGCGCCGGTGAGAATGGATGAGCGTCCGGTCGGAGCCGAAGTGCAGACTCAGGCGGAAATGGCTCGTGCCGACCAATCCGCAGCCGCTGACGCAATGCTGGACCTGCATGACGCGCTCATCGCCTGGGCCGCCGACCAGACCGATGACGCGCTGTGTCTCGAATTGTCGGCGCGCGATGTCCCGCAGGTCGATCGGGACTGGCTGAACCGCACCCTCACGGCCGTGCAGCGTCGCTGCCGCACCAATGGCGGCGATGCCGAAGAGGAGTTTCTCGTTCAGACAGAATCCCGCCGCGGGCAGACGATGCTGCGTCTCTTCAACGTGCGCTTGCGCGGCGGACACGAGCAGCCGCTGGCAACATCCGACCAACACGTGGAATTGCCGTCAACCGGCGACAGCGACAGCCGCACTCATTGGCTGGCAGTCGATGACCGCGCGGTCGGCATCGAAATCGCATTTCCCGCAGCGAAGGATCAGTCGCCGTCCGCCACGGCGGCCGGCACTCTGGATGTACTCGTCCTCGATGACGACGAACCGATGCGCGAGTTGCTCGTCGGGATGGTCGAGACCTTGGGACATCGCGCGTCCGGTGCGGCGCTCTCCGCAACGCTTCGCCCGGAGAACTCCGCGCATCAGCCCGACATCGTCATCGTCAATCCCGGACCGGATGATCCCCGTGATGACGAGTCCATTTTGGGGCTCCAATCGGTCTGGCGGGACACGCCGCTCATCGTTGTGTCCGACAACGAGGATACGGGGGCAGGGATCGACGGTGAGGCGGTTAGGATCCTCCGCCGTCCCTTCCGTTTGGATCAACTGCAGGATTGTCTTGAATCACTCGACCGCAGCGGCGTGCCGACCGTGGGGACCGCCTCGGAGTCGCGCGAAGTCACGGTCGGATAGCACGGTCGAATTCATTCCGCAGTATCTGCGGGGGCGGTCACGCCGGATTTCCGCATCCGCATATACCGCCCCGCCTCGATATGAGCGCGGCGCAGCGGCTCCGGCAGCCGGTGCGTCGTGCAGCAGCGCAGCACCGTGTCGATGCTCCCCAACAGATCGATGCGATGACCGGGCGATACGAATAGCGAATTGACCCCCGACCTCGTCCGCAGCACCACGGCCGGAGCTTGCGGCGAGTAGCGGACGACCGCATAGTCGCCGCGCTTCGGACCCGGCGGATCATAGCGCCCTACGAGTCGTTCCCGCGCGCAGCCGATCGACGGCACATCCATGCGCATTCCCAGGTGCGTGGCCAAACCGCAGCGTCGCGGATGGCAGACGCCGTGACTGGCAAAGAGCGCGAGATCCGGAGTGTGGTAAATACGCTTCCAGGCCGCCAGTGCGGTCGGGCCGAGTCGAAACGCCGAATATCCGCCGAGTTTGGGGAAGGCGACCGGTTCGCGCGTGTGGGCGCATTGAATCTCGATGATTTTGCCCTTGATGATGTCCATGACGACGATGGCCACGTACACGTTGTCGCCGTCTTCGGCCGCATCGACGCCAGCGACAATGCGCGGCGGCGCGGCGTGCGGTGTCAGACTCAGGTACTTCGCGAGCGCGCTTTGAATGGCGGCCGCCCGTGACACCGATACATTCCACGGATGCCTGAGGATCTGCGGCGGTATGAAGGCGGTCTTCATCGAGATGAGGGCGCGTCCATTGAAGTCATTGTTTCCCGATACCGTGTATTACGTTATTGTACAAGACGATACCGCCGGGCTAATTGGGCCGCCTCCATGCCAAGAAGCTATGAGGACGCCAAAGTTTTGTCACTACTATTCAGTCATCGGTCGATGAGTAGCGCTTTGAAGGGGGGATTTGACGTAATTATCTTTGGTCCATCGGAGTCAAGCCAATGCCACGGGGCGCCAAACCATCCTCATTAATCAGCCACTTGCTGTCGCCCCGCAAGCGGCGCGGCCTGCTGCATCGGATTTTGCTCTTCGGCGGAACGTAGTCGTGTCTCCGCACTTCGGATTCATCATTTCCCCAACCCGATACGACCGACGGCGCGCAGTCCGAAGGCGCCGCTGGAGGATACTATGAGTGATCGTCCGATGATTAAAACCGCGTTGCCCGGTCCCAAGAGCAAAAAGAAAATCAAGTTCGATGAGACCTATGTGTCGCCGTCGTACACCCGCGCCCATCCGACTGTGTTGGACCATGCCGACGGCCCGTGGATCTGGGACATCGACGGCAACAAGTTTCTCGACTTCCATTCCGGAATCGGCGTCTGCTCGACCGGCAACACTCACCCGAAGGTCGTCGAAGCCATCATCCGCCAGACACGCAGAGCCGTGCACATCTCATCGGCGGACTTTTATCATGAGCTGGTCGGGCAATTGGCCAAGCGCTTAAGCGATGTCGCACCGGGACCGCAGCCGCGCCGCACGTTCTTCACCAATTCAGGCACCGAGTCGGTCGAGGCGGCGCTGAAGCTGGCCCGCTACAAGAGACGCCGTCCGCGCATGATCGCGTTCATGGGCGCTTTTCACGGACGGACAATGGGCGCGCTGTCCCTGACCTGCTCGAAGAGCACGCAGCGGAAAGGGTTTGCGCCGCTGCTGCCGGAGGTGACGCACGCGCCGTACCCGTACTGCTACCGCTGCCCGCTAAATTTGGAGCACTCCACCTGCGGTCTGGCCTGCCTGAAGTTTCTGGAGGATGAGATCCTCACGCGCGTCGCCCCGGCCGAAGAAGTCGCCGCGATCATCATCGAGCCGATTCAGGGCGAAGGCGGGTACATCGTGCCCCCTGACGACTATTTTCCGGCCCTAGCGGCGCTGGCGAAGAAACACGACATCTATTTGATCGTCGACGAAGTGCAGTCGGGAATGGGCAAAACCGGCAAGATGTTTGCCATCGAGCATTTCGGCGTTTCGCCGCAAATTCTCACGACTGCCAAAGCGCTGGCATCCGGTGTACCGCTCGGCGCCTGCATTGCCGACCGCGATGTAATGGACTGGCCGCCGGGCGCCCATTCGACCACATTCGGCGGCAACCCGCTGGGGTGTGCCTCCGCGCTGGCGACCATCGATCTGTTGGAGGGCGGTCTGATTGCCAATGCGGCGAAGCAGGGTAAGTTTGTCATGGCGGAACTCAAGAAGCTGCAGAAGCGCCACCCGTCGATGGGCGATGTGCGCGGACTGGGACTGATGATCGGCATCGAGTTCGTCAAAGACCGCGCCAGCAAAAAGCCCGCGCCGGAAATGGCCGATGAGGTCATGATGCGCGCCTTCGAGAAGGGGCTGATGCTGCTGACATGCGGGCCCAACGGGATCCGCCTCGTGCCGCCGCTCATCATCGAGCGTCAGCACTGCCAGGTGGCGCTCGAAATTCTCGACGAAGTCATCGGCAAGGCCGAAAAGAAGTTCAAGATCGGATAGGGACGGTTTGCGCCAAGACTGTCGATGCGATTGCGACCGCGACGATGCGTGAGACATCAGCCAATGCGCCCGCGCCCGTCGCGGTCGAGGTCGTGCGCGGCGATACGGTCGAGAGCCGCCATCACGCCGCCGTCGCGGTCGTCGATCACCGTGGGCGATTGGTCGCCGCGTTGGGCGATCCCGATTGGGTCACATATACGCGGTCGTCGCTGAAGCCCTTTCAGGCGCTCCCGACCGTTCGACATGACGTCTGCGGACGCTTCGGGCTTTCGTCCCGCCACGTCGCGGTGATGTGTGGCTCGCACTCCGGCGAGGAGTGTCATCTTCAGGCGGTCGGTGACATCCTGGCGGCGACCGGCCATCAGGTGTCGGACCTGCAATGCGGCGCCCACGTTCCGTACTGGCTTCGCGGGACCGGCGAGGCGGTTCCGCCGGTATCGAGTTTCACCGCATTGCACAACAATTGCTCCGGAAAACACGCCGGTATGCTGGCGTTGGCGTCGCTGCTTGGCGCACCGCATAAGGATTATCTCGATCCGAATTCGCCGGTCCAGCGAGCGATACGTCAGACGATAGCGGACTTCTGTAAGGTATCACCCGATCAGCTCGCACGCGGAACGGACGGGTGTTCGGCGCCAAACTACGCCTTGCCGCTGCGGGCACTCGCCTTCGGGTATGCGCGCCTGGCGCACGCTGCCGCCGCCGGGGGATCGTCGGGTCCCCACGACGCCGCGGCCGCCACTCTCATCGACGCCATGCGGTCCCATCCCGAATTGGTGTCGGGCACCGGACGTCTGGACCTGCGTCTGGCGCAGGCGACACGCGGACGGGCCATCACCAAGGTCGGGGGAGAGGCGGTCATGGGAATCGCCGTACCCGAGCGTGCTCTGGGAATCGCGATCAAGATCACCGACGGCGGCGAACGAGCGATGGGTCCGACGGCCGTTGCCGTGCTCAGACAGCTCGGCATGCTCGACACAGCAGCCGACCAGGAACTGCAGACGATCGCCGAACCGCGAATCACCAACCATCGCGGCATTGTGGTCGGTTCGATTCGCGCGGTCGTTGCGCTGACAGTTTTCTGAAATCGCCGTGGACCGCCCACTGCGCCGTACCTATCCTACAGCCGACATGAGCAGTTCCTTCCGCCATCCGTTGGAGCCGTTCCGGATCAAATCGGTCGAGGCGATTCCGTTTCTGTCGGCGGAACAACGGGAAGCGGCGTTGCGCGAAGCGGGATACAACCTCTTTGCCATCCGCGCCGAGGATGTCACGATCGATCTGCTGACCGATTCGGGCACCGGGGCCATGTCGGACCGGCAGTGGAGCGGGCTGATGCGTGGCGATGAATCGTATTCGGGCGCGCGCAACTTCTATCGTCTCGAGCGCGCCGTGCGCGACCTGACAGGATACGAGCACGTGATCCCGGTGCACCAGGGACGGGCCGCGGAACACCTGATGTTCACGACGATGCTCGAAAAGGGCGACATCGTCGTCTCCAACACGCACTTCGACACCACCGGCGCCAACGTCCTGTACTGCGGCGCCACACCGATCGATCTGCCCCATCCGTCCTGCGGCGACCTCGACGATCCCTTCCCGTTCAAGGGGAACATCGATCTCGACGGTTTGCGACGCGCGATCGCCCATCACGGCGACCGCATCAAACTGTGCGTGTTGACGATCACCAGCAACACCGTCGGCGGGCAGCCGGTGTCGTATGAGAACGTCTGCGCCGCTCGCGCCATCCTCAGAGAAAACCGTATTCCATTGTATTTTGACGCGGCACGCTTCGCCGAGAACGCCTGGTTCGTCAAGCAGCGCGAGGAATCGCAAAACGACCGCAGCGTCCGCGCCATCGCCCGCGCAGTCTTCGACTGCGGCGACGGCTGCCTGATGTCGGCCAAGAAGGACGGTCTGTCGAACATCGGCGGGTTTTTGGCGCTGCGTGACGGCGATCTGGCCGCGCGCATCAAAGACCTCATGGTCGTGCTCGAGGGTTTCCCCACGTACGGCGGTCTGGCGGGACGCGATCTCGAAGCGATCGCGATCGGGCTGGACGAAGTCTGCGACGAATCGTACCTGTCATACCGCACTCGGCAGACCGAATGGTTCGGACAGCGATTGATCGACGCCGGTGCGCGCGTTGTTGTACCGATCGGCGGGCACGCGGTCTTTGTCGATGCCGGATCCTTGTACCCGCACATCCCGTCCGAGGGATTCCCCGGTCAGGCGCTGGCGGTGGCGATGTACCGCGACGGCGGTGTGCGTACGGTGGAAATCGGATCGCTCATGTTTGGAGCCGCCGATGCCGTCTCGGGTCGTGACAAACCCAGGCCGGAATTGGTGCGCTTCGCGCTCCCGCGGCGCGTGTACACCGAGTCGCACCTCGGCCACGTCGTCGATACCTTCGCCAATGTCCATCGCCGCCGCGATACAGCGCGCGGATTCGCCATCGAGTACCAGTCGCCCTACCTGCGCCACTTCACCGCGCGGCTGCGCGAACAGACGATCCAACAACGTTCCCCGGCACGGCTCTGAGCCATGACGGGGGCCACACGATTCCGCCTCGGCTGTGTGTTACTCCTGTTGTGTCCGGCGATGCTTGCCTGTGAGTCGGCCGACAAATACAAGCGTACTCCCTCCCAGGACAGCGAGTTTTACAGCGTTGAATTGGAGGTTCCCTCGGGAGAACGCGACTGGGTGCACGGCATGTCGCGGGGACTGGATTCCGCCAAACGGCTGGCCGACCACGCCGAATGGAGCGCGGCGGTGGATCTGGCCGATTCGTTGCTGCTCATAGCCGATGAGCGGTTGCGGCGGATCGAATTGGGAGGGGCGATGCACGACTTTCTGCTGTTGTACGTCAGCGAAGGGTACACGCTGTCCATCGGCTGGTGCCAACTGATCGGCGACATGGCGCGCGCCGGTCGCCTGACCGATCGCTTCGGACGGCTCGCCGATACATTGCAAACGCGACGCAGCGAACGCGACACGCTGCGATAGAACTCGATCCCATGCTGGGTACTCTGGTCAACACCGCAACCGTGATCGCCGGTTCGCTGGTGGGCCTGTTCATCGGCGACCGACTCCCGGCGACGATCAAGCGCTCGGTGATGACGGCGCTGGGGCTGGTAACGTTGTGGATCGGAATTCAGTCGGTCGTCAAGGGAACACGCCCGTTTTTGATCATCGGCGCGCTCGTCGTCGGGGGCATCATCGGCGAATTGATCGGTATCGAGCGAGCGCTGGAGCGCTTCGCCGGCTGGCTGCAGCGACGGCTGAAGGTCGGCACGGCGTCCGGATTCGTGCGGGGGTTCGTCACTGCGTCCGTGCTCTTTTGCGTCGGACCGATGACCGTGGTCGGCTCGATTGAAGACGGCATCTCCGGCGATGCCACGCTGCTGCTCACAAAATCGGTGATGGATGGCTTCGCGGCGATTGCGCTGTCGGCGACCACAGGGATCGGCGTGATCTTTGCCGCCGTCACCGTGTTGGTGCTGCAGGGCGGACTGACGCTGATGGGGGGAATGCTCGCCGCGCTGACGGCACCCGGAGCGCTCGATCAGTTCTCAGCCGTCGGCGGCCTGATGATTCTCGGTCTGGGCATTCGCATGCTGGAGATCAAGGACATCCCGGTGGCCAACTACCTGCCGGCGTTGGTTCTCATCGCCGTGGCCACGGCATTGTTCCCGTAGCACTCCCGCAGACGATCTCTACAGTGCGTGACGGCCATCCGCGATTGGCCCACGAGCGCTGGGCGAGGACGCCTGGCGGGCACAATAGTACCGGGGCGGGTCAGCCCTGGGGCCGACACGGACACCCCGCGAGCCGTCAGCCCAAGGGCTGACCGGCACACGCTGAAGAGTTGTCGGCTCGGCTAAAACACGGCCAGCGATGCGGGAATGTATCGGCGCATGTCGCAGAACATGCGGTTGGTCATCAAGAGCGCGATTTCTTATCTGACCGGCACACGCTGAAGAGTTGTCGGTTCGGCTAAAACACGGCCAGCGATGCGGGAATGTACCGGCGCATGTCGCAGAACATGCGGTTGGTCATCAGCAACGCGATCTCTTATCTGTCCGTGCGGGTCAGCCCTGGGGCCGACACGGACACCCCGCGAGCCGTCAGCCCAAGGGCTGACCGGCACACGCTGAAGAGTTGTCGGTTCGGCTAAAACACGGCCAGCGATGCGGGAATGTATCGGCGCATGTCGCAGAACATGCGGTTGGTCATCAAGAGCGCGATTTCTTTGATGCGAAAGCCGTGATTGAGGAGCATCGTCAGGGAGGCGAAATTTTTTCCGTTCAGCCAAATGCGCGGCGTCACGTCATACTGCGCTTTGAGCAGATGCAGGCAATGATTGACGATCTCCACGAGGTAGATGTCGCGGATCGCCAGTGCGGGCGCGATAAACCCTTTTCGGGAGATGTAGGCATAGCCGACGAGGGAATTGTTGGCCCGAAAGACGTAGCCCGTGTAGTCCTCGTCCGCCAGCCAGTAGCAGTGGTCGACCGACCGGTTGATGCCGCGCACTTCCCGGTCCATGTGATTGAGTTCATTTAACAGCGACGTCGAATCGATGACCGACGGTTCGATGCTGCGCGGCGGATCGGGGCACTTCATTTCCGAACAACGGGGACCCTCCAGCAGGATCAGATTCTTGCGCGGGAACAGTCCGAGACGCGTGTAGAGCGCGATCGCCTTGGGATTGTACGTGAAGGTGCACTGCGATGTGATCATCGCGCCGCGTTCGCGGGCGACACCCAGCCCGGTGCGCAGCAACTCGCCGCCGATGCCGCGATTCTGATGGGCGGTCTCGACGAACTGATAGGCAACGTGCCACTGGTGATCACGGATGTGCGACGTGGCGAATCCCACCAGCGTCTCGCCGTCGTATGCGCCCCACGACAATTCGGGGTCCTGTTCGTAAATGTGCTGCAGCAGGGGAGGGGTGGACTTCACTTCGAAGTCGAGCGGCTCCAGACCGGCGGTGCGCCGGATGTCATCGACGGTGCGATGCATCAACTGCGCGGCGGCCAGCAGGTCTTCGGATCGCAGCAATTCGATGCGCGTCGTGGCAGTCGCCGCCGCCGGGGGCGCGGCCTGACGCTGAGTCTCATCGGTGCGCTTGCGGATCGTGCGTTTCGGTCGTTCGGTTGTCGTTGCCATTACCCTGCCTCCGCGATGACGTCGGAGAAGCTCCCTGTTTTAGTTGTCGCGAGTTACACGCCCCGCCGCATACTTCCGACGGATCCTGATCCTGCGGCCAAACTATCGATCAAATTACTGGATCAGCATTGCCGAACAAAGCAAATTCGGTGCGGAATCATCGCCGATCGTCCAAAGAGGTGCTACCCCCATGGCGGGCTTTGTGTTCCACGCAGTATGACCAAACCCATCGGATTGACATTCTACACCAAGCCCGATTGCCCGCTGTGCGAGGACGCCGAGCGGCTGTTGGAGGAGGCGATGGGTCAGTGGAATCTCGTGGTCCGCCGATATAACATCCGGACCGACCCGTCGGTCTACGCAACATACAAAGACCGCATTCCGGTTCTGCGCTTCGATTCCGGTCCGGCGATTGAGGCGCCCATCACCTGGCAGGCGCTCGTGACGGCTCTGCGGTCGATGGGGGTCACCGGATGAGTCTGTCGGTCGGCGCGTATGGATTCTTGACGTTCGCCCGGCGGGCCCTATTTTAGGACCCTCAGGGGTGCTTGAGTCGACATGGGGAATGGATTTAACGGCAACCCGCTGACCCGTCCCGTACTGGTCCTCAACCAGAACTACGAGCCGCTGTCGGTCTGCACGACGCGTCGCGCCGTGGTCCTGGTGTACCTGGGGAAGGCGGAGATCATCGAGCGTCTGGACGGACGGATGCTCAAGAGTATCACATCCGCGTTGCCGGTGCCGTCGATTGTCCGGCTGGCGATGTATGTTAAGCGTCCGCAAAAGCGGGTCGTCCTGACACGCCGCAACATCATCAAGCGCGATGGGCATCGTTGCCAATACTGCGGCCAGTCGCGCACGGCCATGACGGTCGACCATGTCATTCCCCGCAACCGGAAGGGCGACGAATCCTGGGAAAACCTCGTCTGCGCCTGCATCCGTTGCAACAACCGCAAAGGGGACCGCACCCCCGATGAAGCCGGCATGCCGTTGCGACGGCTCCCGCGACGTCCCAATCACATTACCTACATCCAGCGTTTTGTCGGGCTGGGCGACCATCGCTGGAAACAGTACCTGTTTCTGGATTAGTCCAAAAATAGAAGTCATTGCCGTAACCCGGGAATCTGCTAAATTGAGGGACGAGGGACGCATTCAGGCAAACTTGATCGTCCGCTCCAGTTAGATTGAAACTTGTCCTGTCTGTGTCCGTTGTACTGGCTGTGTCGCCCGGAGTCTCACCCTCCCCGGTGACCGAACCCACAATTTTTAAGACACTGAACTGCGGAGGTCTGGTGTGCTCACACGGCGTCTACGTGTAAAGTTCCATGTGCTGATCCTGTCTGTTACGGCCGTTTTTGCGCTGCCCGGAGACGTACGCCCAATCGAATCCCCCGGCATTGAGTACCCAACCGACGCGGTCGCCCGGGCAACGGTCGAGGCGCTGATCGAAGCCTGCACGCCGGCCGGCTCACCGTCGCTCAATGCGATCGTGGAGCCGGGCCCCATCGGGTTTGATCCGGCCAATTCCCCGCCGCATGTGGCGCCGGCCGCGATGCCGCCCTGTGTGCCGCAGGAGCCGGGAGTCGAGGCGATCTGGGAGGGCGATCCGCGCTGGATGCGCGGCAACCCGATTTCCGGAGGAGAGACCTTTTTCGGCAGTCTGGGGAAAGCCACATTGTGGACCATCGGCTCCAGTGTGGCGCCCGATGACTTCGTTCCCGTTGAGATTCACTTCGACGGCGACTCGACCTACTGCCAGGTCTTCCGCGTCGAGCAGAACTTCAATTCCGTCGGCGTCGGCGTTTTCCCCGGAACCGTGTGGGACGTTTCCGATGACATGAATCCCCGCCGTTTGAATGTCTGTTTCGCCGAATGGAATGACGGCGGCGGCCCCAATCCGCCACCCAATCTCCGTTGGGACCCCGACACCACCATGGGCGCGCCCGGGTTCGGAAAGTGGGAGTTCCTCTATGTGATGGCGTCGAACTACGACGGCACCGGCCTGACCTATGCTGGACGCAACATTCTCAATGAAGATCTCGACGTCTACTACGGCTGGTACCCGCGCGTCGAGCCGGGACATACGCTGCTGGAGTCGATCCCGGCGACGCTCACCATCAACATCTTCGATGACTTCATCCAGTTTCCAAATGCCCGGCCCGACTCCGGACTCATTGAATTGACATGGGTTTACTGCGGCGATGGCTCGCCAACTGAGTACCGCATTTACAGAAACACGTCAAATCCCCCTACGACGCAGATTGGCTCTGTAGACGGGAGTACTTTCGTGTTCGTAGACAACGGACTGACCAACGGCGTGACGTACTACTATCGCATTGATATACTCGGTCCCGGCGATGTGGTGCTGGGTTTCAGCGGTGTTTTCGCCGGCACGCCGCAAACTATTTCGAGCAATTGCGAGTTCGTCGGCAACTGGAACGGGCGCGCCGATTACGGGGACATCTGGGGATATGTCGATTCCGTGTCCGGGAAAGAATACGCACTGATCTGTGCGCGGGGAGAGGGGGCATCGATCGTCGACCTGGACCTGATGGAAGAAGTCGGTTTTCTGCCCATCCTGGGCGGCGGCGGCGATGCCAAGGACATCAAGGTCTACAAGAACTACGCCATTCTGCTGATGGAATACGGCCCGCTGCAGGTCCACAACATCGCCAATCCGGCCTCGCCACAATTCGTCAGCTATATCTTCACGTATGACAACCGTGCGCATAACTGCCTTGTCGAGGGAAACTACCTGTATGTTTGTGGCCAGACTTCCGGGGGAATGGAGATATTCAATCTGTCCGTGTTGCCCGCGACGCCTGCCCTGGCTGGGCAATGGTTCTCCTACTACTACCACGACATGGACATCCGCAATGACACGTTGTACGCGGCTGCGATTTATGGGGATGGGATCGACATTGTCAACGTTGCCAACAAGGCGGCCCCGCAGCTCATCGCGAATTTCGATTACCCCGGCTCGGGCGCTCACAATTGCGAACTGTCCGCCGACGGGCGCTATTTGTTCGTCGGGGATGAAATCGGCACCGGACCCTGGACGCGCGTCTTCGATGTCTCCGATCCATTGGCTGCATCGAAGGTGTTCGACATCAACCTCGGCGTTCCCGGGTCGATCGTGCACAACTGCTATGTGAAAGACGGGGCGCTCTACATCGGCCACTACGGTCTTGGCCTGCGCATCTGGAACGTGCTGAATCCCGAAGCACCGTTCGAGATCGGCTTCTATGACACCAATCCCACCAGCAACGTCGGGATGGCAGGCGCCTGGTCGGTCTATCCGTATCTGCCCTCGGGACGCGTCATCGTATCGGATATGCTCACCGGGCTGTATGTCGTCACATTCACCGGCAGCATCGAACCCGGCTGCGTCTGCGATTGCCACGGCGATCCGCAGTGCGACGGAATTACCAATGTCTTTGACGTCGTGGATGTCGTTGACGAAGCGTTTCGCAACGGCCCCAGCGTGACCGACGTTGCGTGTCCGCATCTCAGCCGCAACGACGCCAACTGCGATTGTGTGGTCAACGTGTTCGATGTCGTCTCGTTCGTGGACCACGCGTTCCGGAACAATACCGACCCATTCTGCGATCCGTGCTCCGACCCGTGCGCCGGGCAGTAAGTTGCGGATTTCGGCGGACCGAGCTCGGGGACCAGATGTTGCACGCATCACCCATCGGGGGCGGTCCGGCGGACCGCCCCCGATCCTTTACCAATTGTTTTCGTCCACAGGTACCGGCGCGCGAAAGATGCCTTTTGCCGGACGGACAACCGCTCGCCTGACTTGAACCGGCACAGCGACGTTGTTACTTTGAGAGGCGATGCCCGCCAATCTTCCGCCGCAGTATGTCAAAATCGAGGAGGAGTACCGCCGCGAGCGCGAACCGAGGCGTCGGCTCGAATTGCTGCAGATGATGCTGCGCGAGATCCCCAAGCACAAGGGGACCGACCATCTGCAAGGCGAGCTGAAGTCGAAGATCTCGAAACTGAAGGCGGAGATCGAATCACCGAAAAAGGCCGGCGCATCGCGTCTGCACCCGCTCGATCACATCCCGCGCGAAGGCGCCGGACAGATCGTGCTGATCGGCCCGGCCAACAGCGGCAAGTCGAGCATCGTCGGCGCGCTGAGCCACGCGCCGGTCGAAATCGCCGAGTGGCCCTTTGCGACGCGCAAGCCGGTCCCCGGTATGGCGGCCTGGGAAAATGTAAAGCTGCAGTTGGTCGACACGCCGTCGATCGCCGAGGGGTACTGCGAGAATTACGTATTCAACATCGCCCGCACCGGCGATGTCGTCGGGTTGGTCGTGTCGCTTGCCGATGATGATGTGATCGCACATTACGAGTACGTGGTCAAACGCGTTCACGAGGGCAAGGTCCGACTCGGCGGGTTGGCAAAACCGGATGACGAGTTGCCCACCGCCGTCGAAAAACGCACGATCGTGGCCGCGACCGGATGCGACAACCCCGGTGCCGCCACCCGATTGGAATTGTTAGAGGAGATCATCGGATCACAAGCGCCGCTCGTCACGCTCTCGATTCCCCAACGGCGCGGGTTGGATCACTTCCTGGAAACCGCATTCAAAGCACTCGGACTTTTGCGCGTATACACGAAGGCGCCCGGCCAGAAGCCCGACTTGCGCGATCCGGTGTTGCTGCCGCACGGCGGCACAGTCGCCCATGCGGCGCGCGCGATTCACAAGGAGATCGCCGAGAAGCTCCTGCACGCGCGGCTCTGGAGCGCTGAAAACAAGGCCATGCAGGGCGTACGCGTCCCCGCCGATCATACCTTACAGGAAGGGGACGTCATCGAGTTTCATGTGTAGGGATTCAATTGATTGCAGAATTGTTGAGACAGTGGCCGTGCGGGTCAGCCCAAGGGCTGACACGCACAGAACCGGCACAAGCGGCCTGAGCAGCACCGATTCCGATTGAGGCGATGATAACCGAAACTGTCATGCTGTGCCCTGAGGTTCTCCCGCGTCAGCGGGAGAAGCGAACGGGCGAAGCATCTGCTTTTTCTGCGACCGATACAGTACGGGTCAGCCCAAGGGCTGACCCGAACAGAACCACACCGTTGACGGGAACAACCGGGGATGCTCGGCTCGTAAGAGATGACAGTGCGGGTCAGCCCTTGGGCTGACCCGAACAGAATCACACCGTTCACGGGAACAATCACATAGATTCGGCTTGTAGGAGACTGTGAGGGTAGGTGCAATGAAACGTTGGCATTGGTGGCTGATCGGCGTTGTCATGACGGCGGGCGCTCTGGCGCTGCTGATCGTGTTCTGGCCGAAGGTCTACGAATGCGGCCAGCGCTATGTCGAGCGCGGCCGCCAGAGGCGTCACCGCATCGCTCCCGGCGATGAAGGCGACGACTTTGCCGAAGCGGCGTGACGTGCGCCGTGTTGCCGCGGCTTAACCTGTTGCCACAGGACAGGATGGAGTTGCCGTACATTGCCGCGCCGCTCAAAATGACGTTGCCTGTCCGCCCCTTGAACGCTATCCTTGAGCGGGTGTTGAGCGGGGGCCGGCATCAGTTCCGACCGTTTGGATTCACCGAAGTCAGGAGGACCATGAACTCGACCACCACGGACATTGCTACACCCCGGCGCCAATCGCAGCAGTCCGGTTCGGGGACTTCGCACAAACTCACCGACGAGCAGTTGCTCCTGCTCTATCGCTGGATCTACACCTCGCGCCGTGTCGACGACATGGAACGCAAACTCAAGGCGCAGTCGCGTGTGTTCTTCCAGATTTCCGGCGCGGGGCACGAGGCGGTGCTCGCCGCGCTCGGATTGGTCGTGCGACCGAAAGTCGACTGGTTCTACTGCTACTACCGCGACCGCGCGCTGGTGCTGCCCTTGGGCTACACAGCCGGGGAAATGCTGATGGACGCAGTCGGCGCGGCCGAGTCGTCATCGGGCGGACGCCAGATGCCCTCGCACTGGTCGATCCCGCGCGTCAACGTGGTCAGCAAGTCGTCGTGCACCGGCACCCAGTTTTTGCAATCGGTCGGCTGCGCGCAGGCCGGACGCTACCTCAACAGCACCGAGGCGATCTCGGCGCGCGACATCCCGCACGACGCCGAAGAGATTACGGTCGTTACGGGCGGTGACGGCACCACCTCGGAGGGCGAATTCTTCGAGGCGATCAATGTCGCCTGCCTGAAGACGCCGTTGGGGCAGCTTCCGGTGCTGTTTGTGATCGAAGACAACGGCTATGCGATCTCGGTCCCCAAACACCAGCAGACCGCCGGCGGTTCGATCTCGAAGTTCTTAAGCGGCCTGTCCGATCAGGGATTGTTGGAAATCCGCGAAGTCGACGGCTGCGACCCGATCGAGTGCTACGAGACGTTTCGCGAAGTCGAACCCATTTTGCGCAGAGAGCGGCGCCCGGTCCTGGTGCATGCGCATGTGATCCGTCCGTATTCGCATTCCGAGTCCGATGACGAACGGGCCTACAAGACCGAACAGATGCGCCAGAAGGAGCAGCAGCGCGATCCGTTCAAGAACTTCCCGTTGTATCTGAAGGAACACCGTGTCGCCACCGAACAGCAGCTCGAGACGATCCGCAACGAAGTCGACGCCGAGATCTCCGAAGGCGCCGAGAAGGCGGTCCGCGCCGCGCGCCCCGACAAAGACTCGATTCCGCTCTATGTGACTTCGCCGACGGTCGATGCTTCCTCGGATGCGTTTGCAGTCGCACCGAAGTTTGACGACGAGGACGTCTCGATCATCCAGGGCATCAATCGCACGTTGAAAGATGAGATGAAACGCAATCCCGCCATTCTCGTTTTCGGTGAGGATGTCGCCGATGTCGGTTTCACCGAGTTGATCGACCAGGTCCCCGGCAAGGGCGGCGTGTTTAAGGCGACGGCCGGGCTGCAACGGACGCATGGTCCCAACCGCGTCTACAATTCGCAGTTGGCCGAGGCAACCATCGTCGGCACCGCGACCGGGATGGCGACTCGCGGGATCAAGCCGGTCTGCGAAGTGCAATTCGCCGATTATCTCTGGCCGGCGATGATGCAGTTGGTCAACGAGACATCCAAGATGCGCTGGCGCTCATTTAATGGTTTCGGCGCGGCCGCGGTCATTCGTATCGCGACCGGCGGATACTTAGGCGGCTCCGGCGCAGTCTATCACTCGCAGTCGATCGAGGGCACCTTTGCACATTTCCCCGGATTCCTCGTTGCGATCCCATCCAACGCGCTGGACGCCTGCGGGCTGCTGCGCACCGCGATGCGCTGCGAAGACCCGGTGCTGTTCCTCGAACACAAACGGCTCTACCGTCAACCCGCACTGAAATCAAAATATCCCGGTCCCGACTTTACGATTCCATTCGGACGCGGCAACAAACTCACCGAGGGCGACGATCTGTTAATCGTCAGTTGGGGCGCAACGGTCCCCAAAGCAGTAACGGTTGCGCGCGCACTCGCCAAAGAAGACATCAGTGTCGAGATCATCGACCTGCGCACTGTGCTGCCGTGGGATCATGACATGGTCGGCGAGTCGGTCAAACGCATCGGCAAAGTCCTCGTGGTCCACGAAGACGTCAAGTTCATGGGCTTCGGCGCGGAAGTCTCCGCCTGGATCACCGAGAACTGCTTCGAGCATCTCGATGCTCCGGTGCGACGGGTCGGCGCGGCCTTCACGCCGGTCTCCTACGGTCCCGAAGCGGAGACCTACATCCTCCCGCAGGATGGCTGGATCGAAGAAGCGGCGCGGGAATTGATCGCGTATTAGATCACACATTCCAATCACAGAATGCATTTGCAGGGGCGCGGTCACCGCGCCCTTTTCCGTGGTGTCCAACGAATGGGGCGGGGAGACCCCGCCCCTACAGATTGCTATCAGCAGGCGCGGTTTCAAACCCGCCCTTTTGCGTTTCTTGTCGTATTCGTAGGGGCACGGCGTGCCGTGCCCAGTGCTTTTGTGTTCTATTGGCGAGGGCACGGCTCGCCGTGCCCCTACACACTCTATGACTCGGGCCCTGACGATCCCGTCCGGGTCACGCATCGTCCCCACTTCAGTTCTTGGGCACATCCGCAGTCGTCCCGGGAAACGAAACACTGATCGCCCGAACCGAAGATGCGTAACCCACGAATCCCATCGCCACACGAATCCAGTCCCAACTGACCCACTGACGAACCATTTCGGCAACTTCCGCAGGGTCTTGGATCGCCCCGGGGAACCCCTGCGCAACAGCCCACAGGGCCGCATTGCGCGGCCAGAATGCGGAAACCGTGAAGATCAGTATTGCCAGCATCATGATTGCCGGCAGAATGAGCCAGATGCGATACCTCCACGGCGTTTGCCATCCGGTGATCAGGGCGGCGAATGAGCATAGTAGCAGCGCGACCGAACTCGGAAAGAAATACTCGCCCGTGTCGACCGGGAAATGGGGCCCGTAGGGCAACAGGTTGAGCGATTCGGGAGGTGAGGCGCTCCACGCGCCGACCAGCACGCGCAGGTCAAACAGTTTGCCGCCGACCAATACGCCCCAAGCAAGTACAGAGATCCAAAGCAATGTCCGAGTCGATCTTGCGCGCCATGACATCATGTCCTCCGTAGCAAACGTTGCCTTCGTTGTGGCCCAGACCCCCGGACCGTCCCGAGCAAAGTCGAGGGATCAGGGCTCGCGTAACCCACGTTCGAACGAGCACAATGCATGCCCTGACGAGGGCGTCAGGGCCACAAATCCGCGCCCTTTTCTATGTGCAGTATCATGAGGGGGTGGCCCGGACCTTGGGGAGTGTTGTAAAACCCATTGGAACCCACATTATCGAGTTTCATGGGAATAATCATTCGGGTCATTCCGAGCGAAGCGAGGAATCTCCAACGCGCTGTCGGCGGCCACGCGCGCATCGAGACCCCTCGCTCCGCTCGGGGTGACATCAAATTGGGCCTTTTCAACACGCCCCAAGGTCCAGGCCACGCAGGTAGTCAAACGTTTATTCTCAGAAGACACACATTAGTGTGATCTAATACCCGCCCCCCGCCATCATCTGCTCCATCTCCTCCCGCGTGGGGATGGTCGAGCCGCAGACGCGGACGGACGGAGACTTGGCGAAGACGTCGGGCGGGACCGAGGGGCCTTTGGCTTTGCAGTGTTCGTTGAAGACGCGCACCAGATCGTAGGCGACCATGCGGGCGGTGCGTCCTTCGATCATGTGGCGGTGCATCGCGTAAACGAGGTTGCCGTCTTTGAACAGGAAAATCGAGGGAGACGAGGGCGGCTGCTCGGGCAAGAACTCGCGGGCACGCTGCGTCGCCTCGCGGTCTTGTCCGGCAAAGACAGTATAACTGTGGTCGGGGATAACCGAGTTCTGCAGCGCCAGAGCGACACCGGGGCGCGCGTTGCCCGCAGCACAGCCGCAGACCGAATTGACCACCAACAGCGTCGTCCCGCCCTTCTGCTCAAACGCCTCCGCGACGGCCTGAGGCGTCGACAACTCCCGCACATTGACGTGCGTGAGTTCCGTGCGCATGGCGTCGAGGATGCGCGTGATTTCATCCGACGTGTAAATCGGCATGTCGCTCATGCAATCATCACCCTTTCATTAACAACAACCCTCTACAGATCGCGTTCCGTGCTGGTCAGCCCAAGGGCTGACCGGCACACCAAGTCATTATGAGGCCCGGACCAAGGTCGCCGCCACACGCTGCATCAAGCCGGATCGCAGCCCAGCGTGACGGGGCAAAGCCCAGTACTGTTCACCCGCGTAGTCCCATGAACACTACTCAATCGGATTCGGCCATCTCCGAGAGCTGGTTGAGCAGTTCGCGGACTTGCATGACGGCCGCGTGAGGATTGTTGTTGGCTTCTTCCTTCGCGATCGCCTCTTCGATCCCTTCACCGATCTCCTCGATCAATTCTTCCATGTCCGACTGCGACAACGAACCGCTCTGGTAATCATTCTCGGCCTGCACTACGCGATCGATCAGCTCTCGGCCTTCGCCGATCGGCATCTCGACATTGGCCAGCGCCTCATGCAGCAGATCGTGAATCTGCATCAAGACCGCACTGACGGATGAACTCACGACACCCCCCCGTGAAAGTGGTTCAACATACGCAATGGCATGTCCTACCAGATCCCCAGCTTGTCCTTGATCTCATCGGTCGCCATCGTGCGCGGATCCCACGGCGGGTCCCAGACGACCCGGACTTCGGCCGTATCGACGCCGGGCAGATTGGCGACTGTCTGGCGCACGTCGTTGACCAGTTGCGGCCCATAGGGGCACGCGGGCGTGGTCAGCGTCATGCGCACCGACACATTGCGTCCGTCGTTGTCCAAGTCAACACCGTATATCAGCCCCAGATCGGCGACGCTCAGCCGGATTTCGGGGTCGATCACGCCCTTGAGCGCCTCGCGGACGATGTCTTCGTTGACGATCACGAATTCCCCTCTTCGGTCACGGTGACGCCGGTCGACGGATCATCCCCCAGTTCGACACGTCTCAGAGCATCGTCCATGGTCACCCAGGCCAGCAGGGCGCATTTGACGCGCACCGGGAAATTGCGGACACCTTCCAGAGCATCCAGGTCGCCCATATCCAGATCGGCCGGAGCGGGCCGGCCATGCATGATGCCGCGGAAGGCCTCCCCCAGCGCGTGCGCCTCGGAGATCGTTTTGCCGGGCAACAGCTCCGAAAGCATCGAGCCGGAGGCCATCGAGATCGCGCAGCCCTTGCCGTCGACGGCGACACCGGCGATCGTTTCACCATCGAGCTTTAAGCTGACGGTCAGCCGGTCGCCGCAGAGCGGATTGTATCCGGCGCGTGTCGCATCGATACGGTCCAGTGGATGCCGTCCGCGCGGCGAACGGTAATGATCGAGCACCGTATCGCGATACAGTGCGTCGAGCTCGACGTCCTCTTTGTTGAACACGTCAGCCACGGCTCAGATACTCCCCCGCGAACTGGAGCGCATCGACGAGGCGGTCGACATCCTCGCGGTTGTTGTAGACATAAAAACTCGCGCGCAAGGTGGCGCTCTGGCCGAGCCGTTCCATCAATGGCTGCGCGCAGTGATGCCCGGCGCGCACCGCCACCCCGCGCCGGTCCAGAATAGTGGCGAGATCGTGCGCGTGCAGCGTGTTGTGCACGAATGAAACGACTCCTGCCTGCCGCTCGGGGTCGGACGGGCCGAAAATGCGAAGCTCCGGCAGCTCGCCGAGTCGATCCAGGGCATAACGTGTCAGCTCACGCTCGTGACGGCGGACTGCATCCATTCCCAACGATTCCAGATAGTCGATGGCGGCGCCAAATCCGACGACGTCGGCAAAGTTGGGTGTGCCCGCTTCGAACCTCCACGGCAAATCATTCCAAGTCGCGCCTTCGAAAGTCACGGTGCGGATCATGTCGCCGCCGCCCAAGACCGGCTCAAGACGTTCCAACAACGCGCGTTTGCCATAGAGAACACCGACTCCGGTCGGTCCCAGCATCTTGTGCGATGAGAAGGCGATAAAGTCGGCATCCCAATCGGCAACGTCGACGCGGGTATGCGGCACTGCCTGCGCGGCATCGACGATCACCAATGCGCCGTCGTCGTGGGCGCGGCGCGCGATCTCGGCAATCGGATTGATCGTTCCCAGGACATTGGAGACAGCGGTCAACGACACGACCTTGGTGCGCGATGTGAACCGCGTATCCCATTGCCTCAGATCCAGACATCCGTCATCGGTGATCGGCAGGAACCGAACGACCGCGCCAGTGCGCTTGGCGATCAGATACCAAGGCACCAGATTGCTGTGGTGCTCCATTTCGGACAGCAGGATTTCGTCGCCGGGCACAAGATTGGCCGCGCCCCACGATTGCGCGACCAGATTGATCCCCTCTGTCGTGTTGCGCGTAAAGACGATCTCTTCGGTCTGTTTGGCTCCGATCAGACGGACGACTTTTTTGCGCACACCCTCGTATTTGTCGGTCGCCTGCGCGGAGAGCGCGTAAACCCCGCGGTGGACATTGGCGTTGGTCGTGCGATAGAACTCGGAAATCGTATCGATGACCGCATGGGGCTTTTGCGATGTCGCCGCGCTGTCGAGATAGACCAGCGGACTGCCGTGGATCGAACGCGACAGAATCGGAAAATCGGCGCGGACTTTGGCGACGTCGTAGGCCGCCTGCGGTTCTGCCGGACGTGGCATTTTTGCCGTCAGGGTCGTCACGCGGCATCATCTCCCAAATCAACGAATATCTCGCCGTTGTCGACACGCACGTCATAAGCACGGACCGGATAGGCCGCCGGCATGCGCAACACCGCGCCGGTGCGCACGTCGAAGCGCGCGCCGTGACGCGGGCATTCGATTGCGTGGCCGTACAATGTCCCGGCACCCAGGGGACCGTCGTCGTGTGTGCAGCGGTCGTCGACGACATGGATCGTCCCGCCGACGTTGCAGACCGCCAGCCGTGTGCCGGCGACCTCGACTACGCGCGCCTGTCCCACGGGGACATCGGCGACTTTGCCGAGACTGACCTCTGTCGACGGCATACTCAGCGTTCCTCCAAACGGCGGATAATCGTCGATCGCAGGCGCGATTGTGCAATGTCGGGGACATGCTGCACGATCGGCTCGATGAATCCTGCCACGATCAAGCGGATGGCCTCGGCGCGGTCGATCCCGCGCGATTCGCAGTAGAAAATTTCCTGCTCGTCGATGCGCCCGACCGTGGCCCCGTGCGAGCAGCGGACCTCGTTATTGAGAATCTCCAATTCGGGAATCGATTCGGCCTTCGCCTTCGGCGAGAGAATCAGGTTGCGGTTTTCCTGATATGCTTCGCAAAACGCCGACTTCTCATCGATCCGAATCAGGCCGGTATAGACCGAATCGGCATTGTCGCGAAGCGCAACCTTGAACTTCAGATCACTGCGCGTCCGACCGGAGGCGTGCCGGTGCACGGTGTGATGGTCGAAGCGCTGGCTTTGGTCGCCGATCGCCAGCCCGTAGATGTTGCTTTCACCGCCGGGCGCAGAGAGGATCGTGCCGCAATCGACTTTTGCCGAGGCGCCGCCCATCGACGTCATCACAACGTCGATGCGCGCATCCGAATCCAGGCGCGCGCGCTGGGTCATGTACGACGTCGTATTGCGATTCCAGTTTTGGATCGGTGCATAAGTGAAACGCGCGCCGCGTCCGACGAATGCCTCGACAATATGATGTGTGCGCTGCGGGATGGACGCCGCTGCACCGTCTCCGTATTCATCGATCAACGTCAGCGACGCGCCTTCGTCGACTATTACGAGCAGCCGACCAGCGACGTCGGTGAGATGCACCGGCTGCGCCGTGACCAGGTGCACCGGACGCGACAATTCCAGACCGCGCGGGACATAAACCAACAACCCGCCCGACCAGGCGGCATTGGTGAACGCTTCGAACTTCCCGAAGTCGGCGCCGATCAGCGACCCGAGATGCTGCTGCACCAACTCCGGCTTCTGCCGCGCACCTTCGTGCAGGTCCATGATCAGCAGACCCGCGCGCGAGAGTTCCTCGTCGACCGCCGTCTTCCAGACCAGACCTTCACGGATGTACGCGGCCGCCGCGACCGATTCCGGCCCGAGTTCGTCGGCGAGCACGGACGGAAATTCACGTTTCCCGGAAGCCGATGGTGCGGCGAGCGCCGCGGCACCATCTTGCGGGATGAACTGCTCGGGCGCCGTATAACGCCAAAGATGCGTGACGCGATCGGGCAGCGCTGAACCTGCGTATGCCGCCAAGGCATCCCGTCGGGCGCGCGTCAGCCACTCCGGCTCTCGGTAGAGCGCGGCGATCCGATCGAGAGTCGCGTCGCCGTTTGTCGGCACGGCTTTTGGTGTGGGACGCTGTTGTGTCAATGTCGCCATTAGCCGACTGATCCTTCCATTTCCAGTTCGATGAGCCGGTTCATCTCGACCGCGTACTCCATCGGGAGCTGCTTGACGAACGGCTCGAAGAATCCATTGACGATCAGCATGCGCGCCTCATCCTCGGAGAGGCCGCGGCTCTGCAGATAGAAGATCTGTTCTTCGGCGATCTTGCTGACGCGCGCCTCGTGCTCGATGCGGACATCCTCAGAGGCGATTTCCATGGTCGGGTACGTGTCCGACCGCGCGCTTTCATCCAGCAGCAGTGCGTCGCACTCGACCGACACCTTGCAGTTGGTGGCGTTCGGGTATGCCTTCACCAGCCCGCGATAGGAGGCACGGCCGGTCCCCTTCGAAATCGATTTCGACGTGATCCGCGAGGTGGTGTTCGGCGCGGCGTGAATCACCTTGGCGCCGGCGTCCTGATGCTGGCCATCACCGGCAAACGCCACCGAGAGAATCTCGGCCTTGGCGCGTTCGCCCATCAGGTACACGCAGGGAAACTTCATGGTCAGCTTCGAGCCGAGGTTGGCGTCGACCCATTCGACGGTGGAGTCCTTGTGTGCGACAGCGCGCTTGGTGACCAGATTGTAAACGTTGTTGGACCAGTTCTGGATGGTCGTATAACGGATGTACGCGCCGTCGAGCGCTATCAATTCGACGACCGCCGAGTGCAGCGAGTCGGTCGAGTAGACCGGTGCGGTGCAGCCCTCGATGTAATGCACACGCGCGCCCCGATCGGCGATGATCAGCGTCCGTTCGAACTGCCCCATGTTCTTGGCGTTGATGCGGAAGTACGCCTGCAGGGGCACCTTCACTTCCGTATCGGGCGGGACATAGATGAAGGATCCGCCGGACCAGACCGCCGAGTTGAGTGCCGCGAATTTGTTGTCGGCCATCGGAATGACCGAAGCGAAGTGCTCGCGGACGATGTCTTCGTTCTCGCGCAGAGCGGTATCCATATCCTTGAAGATGATTCCCTGTTTGGTGAGATCGTCGCGCATCGAGTGGTAGACCACTTCGGATTCATACTGCGCCGAGACGCCGCCCAGGAACTTCTGTTCCGCTTCGGGGATACCGAGACGATCAAACGTCTTCTTGATGTACGCGGGGACATCATCCCAATTGGTTTCCTGCTTTTCGCTGGAACGGACAAAGTAGCGGATTTTGTCGAATTCAATCGAATTCAACAGGGCGGTGTCGCCCCAGGTGGGCATCGGCTTGGCGAGAAACGTATCGAGTGATGCGTGCCGGAACTGCCGCATCCAATCGGGTTCATGCTTCAGTTGCGAAATCATCTCCACGACTTCGTGATTGAGACCAACCGGCGCCCGATGGAAGTACTCCTCCGGATCGGCGAACCCATAACGGGTCGCGTAGTCCTCGCGAACGCTGATGTCGTTTTGCTTTTGGACGTGCCGTGTTTTCGAAAGTTCAGTCATAATGCCGCGCTCCCTTCCTTATGCCACCGCGGCGGCGACTGCGTTGACCTCGTTGATGATCCAGTCGTACCCCTTCTCCTCCAGTGTCGCGGCCAGTTCGGGTCCGCCCGAACGAACGATGCGCCCGTCGTAGAAGACATGCACGTACTGGGGTTTGACGAAATTCAGTATGCGTTGGTAGTGCGTGACCAGGAGCACGCCCACGTTGCGCGCGACGACTTCGTTGATGCCGTGCGCGACAATCTTCAGCGCGTCGATGTCCAATCCCGAATCGGTTTCGTCCAACAGCGCGATTTTCGGCTGCAACACCGCCATCTGGAGAACTTCCAGACGCTTCTTTTCGCCGCCGGAGAAGCCATCATTGACATAGCGCGTCGCAAAACCCGGATCGATGCTGAGCTTTTCGAATTCAGCGAGCAGCGTCCGACGAAATCCCTTGAGCCGTTCCTCGTCGTTGTTGGTGATCGCTTTCAAGGCCGAACGCATGAAGTTGGCGACTGTCACGCCCGGTACCGCGACCGGGTATTGAAAAGCGAGGAACATGCCCTTGCGCGCCTTTTCGTGCGGATCAAGCTCGGTGACATCCTCGCCGTCGATGAAGACTTTGCCCTTGGTCAACTCATAGGACGGGTGCCCCGCCAGCGCGTTGGCCAGCGTGCTCTTTCCCGACCCGTTGGGGCCCATCAGCGCGTGAATTTCGCCAGGTCGGATCGCAAGCGAAACGCCTTTGACGACCTCCTTGCCCTCGATCTCCACGTGGACATTCTCACAGCGAAAGACTGCTTCATTGTGGGTCATCGTATCGTTCACTCCCATCGTTACCCCTTAGTTCACCGACTCGATGTCGGATCTCAGTTCAAACCGTTCTGGCGGCCGTGTGTTTCGAGCCAACAGTTCTTCGACCGTGTCTTTCAAGTGGCGGTGCAGCGCCACCGTCGCCTGCGCCTCGCCATCGATCAGATCCGCCAAGCGGATCCGGTGCAAAACCCCACCGAAAAGGCCGTCAAGGATACCCCACAGCGACCGCACCGAGCAAGCGCCGGAGTTTACGCAAATCGAAACCTGCCCGGCGTGCCGACCGCAGAAGTCAGCGTCGTACATCCGCCCGCCCAGCAACTCAAGAACGCGCCCGACACTGATTTCGGTCGGATTCCCCTTCAGGACATACCCTCCGGAGCGCCCGCGCACACTTTCGACGAGGTCGGCTTCGCGGAGTACCATAAGCAATTTGCGCGCATGGGCGACGGTAATCCCTTCGGCCTCGGCGATCTCATTAATCGTCAGCGAATGTTTGTCCTGCGCCCGCCCTAATTGAAGCAGGCACCGCAACCCGTACTCTTCTAAGGCGCTGATCTTCATGCGTTTATCTCGTCTGGCCACTCTTGGCCGTCTATATAGTATACGAAACAGTAATCTATTTGTGAAGAGGAATCGTGGCTTTCTGACAAGTCAAGTAGAAACCGGTCCGTGATCCCACTTGAGTCAGGCCAGAAGCCGAGTAGAGTCCGGCCAAGCCATTCGGCCACAAAGATTTGTCAACAGACGGAACTTGGTCAAGTCAGCAGAAGGGGAAACGATGATGGTCATCCGTATTGTATTCCAGGCATTCCAACCGAAGTTCGGCAAGGTCAAGGTAGAGTCGATGGTTGGTAATTGGGGGTTGAAGTTCCTCAACACCGCCACACTCAAGAGGGCCACCATGTCCAACAGATCTCTCAGGACCGTATGACACACGCGTTCTGGAGAGCGATTACGAGTGTTTCGCCGACTGAGAAGCCGCGTTTCACAAGGTCAACGCCGTGAAAAAGCGGCAGGAGTGCTAAAGCCCGTTCGTGTCAGTGACCGAATGCGGCCGACGGGAGATCGGCACCGCCGTTCGGTAACAGAAACAGGAAGCGTCAGCAGGACGCTTCCTGTTTGGATTTCGTACTGCACGCAGACTACACGGCGACTGTCGCGCCGCTCATGGCCTGTGTGAAACGTTTCGCAACCTCGTCCCAGTTGATCACCTTCCAAAAGGCGGCGATGTAGTCCGGACGGCGATTCTGATACTTCAGATAGTACGCGTGTTCCCAGACATCAAGCCCGAGGATCGGCGTGCAGGCGCAATCGACGACCCCCTTCATCAGCGGATTGTCCTGATTGGGCGTCGAACAGACGCAGAGCGAGTTGTCCTTGACACCCAGCCAGGCCCAGCCGGATCCGAATCGTGTCGTGGCCGCAGCCGCGAATTTCTCTTTGAACCCATCGAAGCCGCCGAAGGCGCTCTTGATCGCATTCTCCAGATCGCCCTTGGGTTGTCCACCGCCGCCCGGCTTCATCAGTTTCCAAAACATGGAGTGATTGAAGTGGCCGCCGCCGTTGTTGCGCACCGCTGTGCGCTTGGCATCGGGGACTTTGGATAAATCGGCGATCAACTGATGCACCGGCAAGTCGCCGAGTCCGGTGCCGTCGAGCGCGGCGTTGAGATTGTTGACGTACGCCTGATGATGCTTGCCATGATGGATTTCCATCGTCGTCTTGTCGATGTGCGGCTCCAGTGCATCGTGCGGGTACGGAAGATTGGGTAGCGTGTGCGGCATGTGCTGCTCCTCCCTGGATTATGAGTGGGCAATATAACGATGCTCAGCTTGATCCCTTAACGATTCCTTCGAAAACTTCCGCAAACTGCGCGCGCTGCGACGCGGTGCCGACCGTGACCCGGATGCAGCGCGACAACGGCGCTTCACCCGGCATACGAACAAAAACGCCATGCCGTTGAAGGCGCGCCAGAATATCCCGGGCACGATCGGCGCCGCCGATGTCGATGCAGACGAAGTTGGTCGACGACGCGATCGTCGGCAGCCCGAGACGATCGGCCAGTGCCATATACTCGAGTCGCCCTGCGGCGACTGCGTCGATGACGGATGTGATGAACGCTTGATCCCCCAGAGAAGCCAACGCTCCCGCTTGAGCAACCCGATTGACCTCAAATTGGTTGCGAATCTTGTTGACGGCATCCGTGACATCCGTGTGCGCGATCACGTATGCGATCCGTGCGCCCGCCATGCCATGGGCCTTTGAAAACGTCCGAAACCGAACTAATCGCGGATCATCCGTGCGGATCGCCGGCACCTCTTCCGCAGAGGCGAATTCGCCATAGGCCTCATCCAGCGCGAGCATGCAATCGGGCGGAAGCGAATTCAACAAGGCGTCAATGTCGACGGCGTGGTGACAGGTGCCGGAGGGATTGTCGGGATTGCCGAGATAGACCAAGCGCGCACCGAGTGCGTGCGCATTCTGCGACAGACGCTCCAAATCCTGGCGATCGTCGGCGGCATACGGCACACGGTGCAGCGTGCCGCCGTATCCGATTGCGTGATAATTGAATGTCGGGTAGGTACCCAGAGATGTCACGACGTGCGTGCCCGGCTCGACGAAGGCGCGGACGATCAAGCCGAGCAGTCCATCGATACCGCTGCCGACGACGATGTGATCGATGTCGATCCGGTGATGCGCCGCCAGCCCGGCGCGCAGATCGTAATTCTCGGGGTCGGCATACCACGACGTCTGCGCGATCGCGGCGCGCATCGCCTGCTGCGCTCCTGGGGAGATGCCGAAGGCGCTCTCGTTGGCGCCCAGGCGCAGGGCAAGTGGGGATCCGGTGCGTCGCTCGATCGCCTCGGGTGCAACGAACGGCACGCTCGGCGGCAGCGCCGCAACCGTCGTGCTCAACGGAGGACGAATCATGCTGGGTTTCATGGACATAGAGTGGGATTTCCGCCCTGCGACCCGACTCGCGAAGGACCGCATTATACGGATTCCCGGGATTGGCCGGGGCGGATTTCCTGCCGTCGAAGGAACTGAGACCCGATTTTTCGTGTTCAGCCCCGTGACCGTTGCGACGACACCCCCATCAATGATTATATTGATGAGCGGACGCGCGTTGTTCGCGGCGGCACAGGTTCGGATCGTGAACAAACCCCTGATCATCGTCGGAATGTCACTATTGGGCACCGCCTGGTGGTCCCCAACGCTTCAGGCCCAGGGCACGATCTTCGGCGTGGTCCGTAACGCCGACCTCAGTACACCGGGGACGAACGATGTGCGTTGGGTGGGATTCCTGGACAACACCGATGAAGAGATTCGCATCGAGACAAACGTCGGCTCGGGGTATGAGAGTGGAAACTGGTTCGACGATTTCCAGAACTATACGACCGAAGCGGCCGGCAATCCGTATGACTTCCACTTTGTGAACACCGCCAATGGCCAGGCATTACGACATGAAGGACCGATTCCGGACAACTCTTTTCAGCAGGAAGATGTGCAACTGGCTGTAACGTCGGTTCCCGCGCAGCCGACCGGATTGACAGGCGCTGTCATCGCTACGGCGACAGTCCGCTTGTCATGGGGCATGACCCCCGGGCTGAGCTACCATGTCTACCGGCGCGACGCCTCCAACAACAGCGTCTATCGCCGTCTGGATGACCCGACCGGCAATCTTGGCAATCCCGGTGTCGCCGATTCATTCTTCATCGACGCCGCCACTGATGGCGTCACTGACTACACCTATCTCCTCATCGCCGAAGATGATGCCGGAAACTGGTCGGCACACTCCGAAGAGTTGACGATTTCCTCGGGCGGCGATGCTTGCGCCTGCGACTGCTTCGGCGACCCGCAGTGTGACGGCACGGTCAATGTGTTCGATGTGGTTCTCGCAACCGGCGTTGCCTTCCGCAGCGAAGCCCCGATTCCCGATCCGAATCCGCAGTGCCCGCTTCTCACCACCGATGTCGACTGTTCCGGCGCAACGAACGTGTTCGACGTCGTCCGCTTCGTCGATGTCGCCTTCCGCAATGGAGACATCGGGGACGCCTTCTGTAATCCCTGTGCCCATTAGGCGCGCACGCTCGTTCCGAACTGACATATGCGCCTCAGGTGCGCGCTGGCCCTGACCAAAAGCTTGTCCGCCTTGGTGGACGGTCAGGCCACATCGCCCATTCCGTTTCCCCCGGTCATCCCCGCTCCCCAGCGCGGGCAGTGATCCTGTTGCATTCCTGCCCCGAAACCGTATCTTTCGCATTAGTCGGCCGCCCTGAAGCGGCCGGTCGCTCGCACACGCATCGACAGTACACAGAGTCGTAACCGGGTAACCTCACGAGGAGGAAGTATGCGTCATCGTATCGTTTTGGCGTTGGGGGCAATGGTATGCCTGGCCATCGCCGCCGGATCGGCCGGGGCCGCCGTGCCGCAGTTGGTCAACTATCAGGGGATCGTGCTCGACTCCACGGGGGTACCGGTGCCCGACGGCGTCTATTCGATGCGGTTTTTCATCTACGACGATGAGATCGCCGGGAGTGTGTTGTGGGCGGAGCTGAATCCCGCGGTGCAGGTGACCGGCGGAACATTCAATGTCCTGCTGGGTTCGATTGAGCCGCTGCACGACACGGTGTTCTCCGGCACCAACCGTTGGCTGCAAGTCCTGTTTGTGAGTCAACTCCTCACACCGCGGACGCAGTTGGTATCGACGCCATTTTCACATCGGATCTCGACGGTCGACGGCGCTTCCGGCGGCGACATTACCGGCGACGTGACGATTACCAGCAGTTCGATCGGAAATACGTTCGAAGTCGTCAACACCGGCGGCGGACGGGGCGGCCGATTCGAAGTGAGCGCCGGGAGCACCGAACCAGCCGTTCTCGGTGTGAGCATGGGCGCGGTGGCGGGGCAGTTTTTCAACGACGGCGGCGGGGACGGTCTCATTTCGGCCTCGACCGGCGCCGGGTACGGCGTGGACGCCAGCAGCTCATTCGGGACCGCCATACGCGGGGCGGCGGGGACATCCGGATACGGCCTGTATGGCAGCAGTTCGACGGGAACGGGTGTGTACGGGTCGTCGGGCAGCACATCGAGCAATGCCAAAGCCGTCCATGGTCATCTGACTACAACCTCTCCCGGATCGTACGCAGCAGCAGTGCGCGGCGAAAATGCCGGGACCGGCCTCAATGGCGTCGGTGTCTGGGGCTCGCATGAAGGCGGGGGTTGGGGAGTGTACGGTACGTCACAGAATATTCTGGGTCGCGGAGTTTATGGGTTGTCGAGCGCCGGAATCGGTGTGTTCGGTGAATCGTCCACCGGCGCGGGCGTGTACGGCTTCTCGGAAACCAGCTACGGTGTCTGGGGCAACAGCAACTCGACGCATGCGGTATTCGGCACGACCGGTTTGTCGGGCGCCGCCGGTATTTACGGTCGCAATACCAGCAGTGGCTCCAATGCCCAGGCCATTCGCGGAGTGCTCGACAATACATCGGCGGGAAGTTTTTCGGCGGCCGTGCGCGGTGAGAACAAGGGCACCGGGCTGACGGGAATCGGCGTGTACGGTTCTCACGCCGGCAGCGGCTGGGGCGTCTATGGCGAGGCGAATGGCGGGGCATTCAGCCGTGGCGTCTACGGCGCAAGCGACGACGGTGTCGGGCTCTACGGGCACTCCGACAATAACCTGTCGGGATACTTCACCGGCAGCCGAGTAGAGATCATCGGCGGCAGCGATGCCTCCATCGGCGGGTTTGCCAGCGGCTATCTCGTCCTGGGTCAATCGAACGCGGCGAACATTGTGCTGGATAACAATGAAATCATAGCGCGCGACAACGGCGTGTCAGCGATGCTGCACCTGCAGGCCGATGGCGGGCAGGTCGGCATCGGGGCGTCGGGCATCAGCTTTTCGTCGAACTACATTCTTGGCGTCGACGGCCGTGCGCTTTTTGAGGAGGTGGAAGTCCAACTCTCCGGTTCGTGGCCGGACTATGTGTTCGATGAGGACTACGAACTGATGCCGCTGGATCAGGTCGAGCGGCATATCAAAGATCGCAAGCACCTGCCGGGACTGCCATCCGCCAGCGAAATTGAAGAGGGCACACTGCCCTTGGGAGAGATGCAGACGAAGCTTCTGGAAAAGATCGAAGAGCTCACGCTCCACGTTATTGCTCTCAACAAGCAACTCGAATCGGCAGCCGGCGACAACGCGCAACTCCGCGAACGGGTTGCGACACTGGAATCGGCCAACACGGAGATTGACTAATGGAGACGCTACAACGGCAGTGCCGCAACGGCACCTGCGTTCGCGTTGCCGTGCTGGGCGGACTCACGGCGGCCATGTTGTGCGCGGTGTTGGATCGTCCGGCCGGCGCCGAAGGAGTGCCGATTTCGCACCAGTGGTATCGCGCCGCCTACAACGCCGGCGACACGGTACGGGTCACGCAGGACCATTACACGCATACGCCGCCCAACAAGATCGACATGATCGGTGTGCCGGAAGGCGGATATCACCGGATTCGTGCCGCCGCGCCGGGGATCGTCCGCGTGGCGATCGACGTCAATTCGGAATGCTGTTCGGACACGTTTACGAGCGGTGTTTCCGCCTGCGCGGGCTGCAATAATTTTGTCTGGATCGAACACCCCAACGGAGAGTGGACCAAGTACACGCACTTTATGCAGGACAGCGTATTCGTCGACTCCGGCGACTGTGTCAGCGCGGGAACGCTGCTGGGAATCGAGGGCGATGTCGGCCACACCAGCGGCGGGGCCTCCTGGGATCGTCCCGCCGATCCATGCTATGATCCCTCGGATACGACCGTTGTGGTCAACGGCAATCAGTGCGGAATCCATTTGCACTTTGAGGTGCTCTACGATCGTCTCGGTCCCGACCCACAATTGCGCATTCCGCTGGTCTGCGGGTCGGCGACGGGATTCTATGTGAAATCCGACACTTTGATTGCGGGATCATGCGGGAGCTTTTCGTGTTCGGCGGATATCCTCATGCCCGTCAGTGCGGTTGCGGGGAATCTGGTGCGGGTGGTGCAGGCGTCGAATTCGATTTCGGCTAACGGTTATGAAGTGCTCGACGATGCCAGCGTGGCCTTCATCGCCGGCAACAAGATCACACTCAGTCCCGGGTTTCATGTCGAGCGCGGCGCATACTTTCACGGCTGGATTGACGACTGCAATGGTCAGGTCAGCGGCTGCCCGAGCCCGTAGGACGGTATCCGATCCGGAATACCTGGGATCGGATCGGAACACGCACGTGAGACCGTGAGGCGATCATGAAACGATTCAGACCATACGCACTGGTGATCATGGCCGGCTTGATTGCGATCTTGCCCGGCGAGACAGCACCAACCGCGCGCGACAACCACACCGAACTTCGCCGTGACCGTCCCAATCCGGCGGCTACGCCAATCCCGAACGCGGACGTGAGTCCGGAAGCGGTTTCGACCCCCGGACAGCCGGGTACGACAGCCGAGATTGCCGACACGACCTTATCTGCGCCCGTTCAAAGTGAGCCGGAGCTGGCGGGGCCAGTGCCGGCGACCGTCGAGTCGGCGGGGTCGTATTCGATTCCGTGGCGCTCGATCAACGGCGGCGGACGACCAATAGCCAGCAGCGGCTTTTCGATCAACGCGTCGGTTGGGCAGTCGGCGATCGGGCTGGTCTCAAGCAGCGGTTACGAGGCGGGGATCGGTTATTGGTATGGAGTGCGCGCCGACTTCTCGGGCGCGTGCGGATGCGCCTGTCATGCCGATCCGGTATGCGACGGAGTCACAAATGTCTTTGATGTGGTCTCGGCGGTGGACGTCGCGTTTCGCAACGGGATGGCGACATCCGACGGCGATTGCCCCGCTGATCGTCAGGAGGTCAATTGCGACGGCGTGGTCAATGTGTTTGACGTCGTGATCTTAGTCGACGTGGCCTTCCGCAACGGCAGCACGACACAATACTGTGACCCGTGCCAGTGCACTCCGTATCCGGGCGGATGCCCATAGGCGCCCGGCGAATGCCAATGGGCGATACTTTCTCCGAGCTTCTGCCCAGTTGCCGAATCGGGAAATCGTATTATATTGCCGGGGTCGGGCTGTCGGACCCGGCGTAGCCGTGTCCCTTACCACATTGTGATTGCCTGACACTACCGACCATTTTGTGAATCCGCGTTTCATCCAGGCGGCACGAGGTACAGCAGTAACACTTGAATTCTGCCGATCCTTAAGGTGACAGCAGGGCGACCGATCAATTCGATTCTGCAATACTTATGCTGCCAATTGCGTCCACCGGAATGACGACCCGATTCCCGCTACCCGCAGCAATCGCGCTCGCGATGGCCGTTTGGGCGACGCCGGGGCCGGTGCAGAGTCAGGCGACTTCGACTGACCATGATCGTTCGCGGATTGTCGTCAGGTTGGCGCCGTGGCAGGGCGCTGCCGGTTTTGTGACCAAGGGGAACACGGGGCGGCCCGCGTTTGATCGCATCCTCGACGATGCACACGTCACCTCCCTGCGGCAGATTTTTCCGCCGTCCCCGCGAAGGGCAGACCTCCAAATCAAAGCTGCCGAATTGGGCATGCACGACTATGTCGTCATCGATGTCCCCGACGGCACTGATCCTGACGCTCTGTTGTCCACGCTGACCAAGAGCCCGGATGTAGTGCGCGCGGAGTTTGATGTCGTCGCGCGAATCGCCACGGCGGGCGTGACGCCGGATGATCCGTTCTTTGCGACCCATCAATACTCACTGGCCAACGGCGGCACCCAACCCCCCCATGATCCGGGGACAGCCGGCGCTGATATCGAGATGGAGGCGGCTTGGGCCATCGCTACGGGAGACACGGGGACAATCCTGGCCATCCTCGACACCGGCATGGACACCGACCATCCCGACCTGATCGGACGGCTGTGGATCAACGAGGGTGAAGAAATCGATGATTTCGACAACGACGGCAATGGATTGATCGATGATCGCTTCGGCTGGAATTTTGAATCCAACGGCCCGTCGGTCGAAGATGGCCATCAACATGGCACACACGTGGCGGGAATCGCAGCGGCGATCGGGAACAACGGCATCGGCGTCGCGGGTCTGAATTGGAACTGCCAGTTGATGATCATCAAGGTCCTGGGCAATGACGGCTCCGGATCGGCGGCAGGCGTCGCATCCGGAATCGAGTACGCAACCGATATGGGGGCCGATGTCATCAGCATGTCGCTGGGATCATCGGGGATGTCGTCCGCCGAGAGCACAGCGGTCGCCTACGCCGTCGCCGCAGGCGTCGTGGTAGTGGCCGCATCGGGGAATGATGGTGTCGGCACGCCGTTTTATCCGGCCGCGTTCGACGGCGTCGTGACGGTCGGCGCGACCGACTCCCAAGATCGGCGTGCATTGGACCTGTGCGGTGCGCCCGGATCGAATTTTGCACCTTATCTCGATGTCTGCGCGCCTGGCAAAAACATCTGGAGCACGATCCCGACGTTTATCATCGCCACGGGATGCGGTCCGGGAGTGCAAACCGGGTATGGGAATCTCTCAGGCACCTCAATGGCGACGCCGCATGTGTCGGGGCTGGCATCACTCATTTTCGGGATGCGTCCCGACTACACCGCCGACTCGGTCAAGCGGCTGATTCGGGTGTCGGCGGAGGATGAAGTCGGCATCCCTTCGGAAGACACGCCGGGATTCGATATCTATCACGGCTGGGGACGCATCAATGCCCGCGTTGCGCTGCAGGCGCTGGCGTACGACTTCCCGCCGATCATCGCCGACGTCGATACGCAGTATGTGGTCGAAGCCGAGACATTGGTGGTCGCCATTGCCGCATCCGACTCGAATTTTACGGAACCCTCGTTGACGATGGAACCGGCGACGAACGCTATGTTGATCGATCATGGCGATGGAACGGCGGAGATCGTCTACACCCCCGATTACTCGCAGGCGGGCACGCAGGATTTCACTGTTTATGCCTCCGACGGCTCCCTGGCCGACACGCATTCAGTCACGGTCGTGACCCTGCAGGGGTGCTTCTGTCCGTGTCAGGGCGACCCGGTTTGTGATTCGGTTACGAACGTGTTCGACGTGGTCAAATCAGTGGATGTCGCCTTCCGCAGCGGCCCTCCCCTTATCGACGAATCGTGCTTCCCCCATCCTAGCGGGCGCACCGATGCCAACTGCGACAGCGTGACCAATGTCTTCGACGTGGTCAAATTTGTCGACGTTGCCTTCCGCAGCGCCCCCGCAGTCTTCTGCGATCCGTGCTCGCCTTAAACGAGGTGAGCGGGTGCCCTTGGGCATGACTGCACAACCTTACCGAGACTGTCACCTGGAATCGAAAATCTCGCGTACGCCCCCATCCCCCGAAACCGCCCTGTGAAAACTCCGCGTTCGTGCGTATAATATTCACACGGGGCGCAATCCGCCCCCGGCAGTACACCCCTCTTTCTCCACCCCATCCGCGACAATTCGTGTAGTTTGTACCTGTCCCTGAATTGGGAATGGACTCCATGGCCGATTGCCGGGAAAGAGCAGCCCGTCCCCCAAGATTCTCGACGTGCGGATTGGCGTCATGCGCCGCACTGATCGCGATATTCTGCAGCTCCATTCCCGTCGCCTTCGGACAACCGTCGTCGCCGTCTCCGGAAATCGGCGGATTGATCGTCAAGGTCCGGCCCGGCTTTCTGCCGTCGGATCAACTGCGCGGCACATCATTGGCGATCGGTGCAGCATTACGACAGGATGAGGAAGAAATCCTGCGTCGTTGCCGGTCGTTGGGGATTACAGATACGAAGCGATTGTGGACGGCGGCCGAGTCCTCCGTAGCGGCAACATCGCCTGATGTGCACCCCGGTCTGCATACGTTTGTCATGGCACTGGCCGATGAGTCCGATCCCAAGGAAGTCGCAAGGCGCCTGTCGGCGTTACCGTGGGTCGAGTATGCCGAGGTCGACCGACGTGTCGAATTGCACGGCGCGATACCGGACGATCCGCTGTTTGCCCGGCAATGGAGCATGCAAAACACCGGGCAGCCGTACTGGCATGTGCAGAGCGTCCCCGGCGACAACAACGACACACTGACCGAACGCACCGGCACGCCGGGGGCGGACGTGCGGATGCTAACAGCGCACAATCATACGGGTCCGCGCGCGACGGTCATCGTCGGCGTGATCGACACCGGCATCGATCCGGAGCATCCCGATCTGCGCGACCATGTCTGGCGCAACCCCGGCGAGATCCCCGGCAACGGGCTCGATGACGATCACAATGGATTCGTCGATGACGTCGACGGTTGGGATTTTTCCGGCGATATCAGCGCGACCCCGCTTGATCTGACCGCCGACAACAACGTGCGCGACGACGTCGGGCACGGGACGCATGTCGCCGGCATCATCGGCGCGGTGCCGGATAACGGCGTGGGGATCGCCGGCGTGTGTGCATCGGCGCGCATCTTCTGCGCAAAGAATTTTCCCAACTCATTCTTCTCGGTTTCGGCGCAGGCGATCTACTATTGTGTCGCGCGCGGCGCGCAGGTGATCAACATGAGCTGGGGCGGCGCGTTTCGTTCGCGCGCGCTGGAGGATGCCCTGCAGTACGCGCACGCACGGGGCGTCGTACTCGTCTGCTCGATGGGCAACTCCGGGCAGGATGAGGTCTTTTATCCCTCCGGTTATCCGACCACGATCGGAGTCGGCGCGTCGACCGCCGACGATCGCGAGGCGACGTTTGCGACGTACAACGACTTCATCGATTTCACCGCGCCGGGTCAGGAGATTCTGTCGTTGCGCGCGGCGGGCACCGATCTGTACGCCGATGCCGGTGAAGCGGGATCGTACATCGTGCAGGGCAACTACCTGATCGCCTCGGGCACCTCGATGTCGGCGCCGCACGCATCCGGCGCAGCCGCGGTGCTCTTGTCACTCGCACCCGGATTGGACAACGAACGTGTGCGCAACATTCTGCGCAGTACTGCCGACGACATTGTCGATCCATACGGCACCGGCGAAAACTATCCCGGATACGACCGATTCACCGGAGCGGGTCGTATCAACCTGGAGCGCGCCATCGCCGCACTCCCCGGCACGTTTGTCGCTATCACGGAGCCGCAGCCGTACACGTGGGTGCGCGGACCGGTCGTGATCACCGGATCGGCGTACGGCCCGGCATTTGGGGGCTACCTCGTCAGTGTCGCGTCCGGGCATACCCCGAGCGAGACCGACTGGAGCATCGTCGCGCAGTCGAACAAGCCGGTGTCAAACGGCACAATTGCCGAGTGGGATAATGGCCCGCTGCGCGGGCCATACACGTTGCGCGTTGATGCCGGCCATGACGCGGTTCGTGAGATTCGAATCACTCTGCACGGAGACGTGGATGTCGCTATCACATCTCCCCGGCCAGGCGATACGATCCGGCTGTTGTCCGCTGTCATCGGCACGGCCGCAGGACACGGATTCGCGTCGTACGAATTGACCGCGTCGGGACCGTTTCCGGCAACGACCAGCCGGCGGATCGCTCTGTCGACACGCCCGCTGTGGGACGACACGCTGGCGATCTGGCGTACCGATCCGCTTCCTGAGGGAGACTACCTGCTCTCGCTGCGGCTCAGCAGCGATTCCGCATCGCCGGTGTTCTCGGTGCCGGTGACGGTCGCATCACCATTCGCCGACGGCTGGCCGGTGCCGTTGCAGGGGGTGTCACACTTCGCGGTCACGGCGGTCAATCTCGACGGGGCCGGTGACGACGAGATTGTCTGTGCGACCCAGCGCGGAATGATGGTTTTGCGATATGACGGCACCGCATACCCCGGATGGCCGCGTGACACGCTGCCCGATGTGACGTCGCCGGCAGCGATCGCCGATCTGGACTTCGACGGCAAATTCGAGATCATCGTCCCCGGCGACTCGCTAATGTATATCTATGCCTTCATCGGCGAGCAGTACGCCGGATGGCCGCAGCCCTTCGAGCGTGTCTACAACATTTACGGCGGCGCATTGCCCACGGTCGGCAATGTCGACGGGCGCGGCGCGTTGGAGATTCTGGCCATCGACCGTTTCGGCGTCATTCAGGTGTGGAATGCCGACGGTACCGAGTACCGTCCGCAGGACGGCGGCTCGTTCGGGAGTGTGGCCAATGCGAATTCCGTTCAGACCTGGCTGCCATCCGCGAGTGTCTGCGATCTCGACAACGACGGACGTCCCGAACTCATTGCGGCAGCAGACAACATCCTGATCTTCGACGGACGCACCGCAAAACCGTACCGGGAGAATCCCTCCGCGACAATCGCGTCGCACCACTCGGTCCTCGGCATGGTGATCGGAAACTTTGTCGGCGGCCCGGAGCGCGAGATTGCTTACGCAGCGACCGATGCCTCATCCAGCGATATCTTCTTCACGATGATCGACGCGCGGGGAACCGTCCTGCCCGGCTGGCCGCGATCCATCCCGCATACGCTCGACCGGTACTTGCTGTATGCGCTGTCCGCCGGAGACATCGATGGCGACGGCTCCCCTGAAATCTTTGGCGCCCCGTATTCGCTCGATGAGGGGTATCTCTATGCCTTCCACGCCAATGGCGCTCCGGTGGGGTCCGACTCGACAAACGGGCTGTTGGCGACGCTCCCGGGCGCGGCATCCTCGGTCGCTATCCTCGACATCGACGACGATGATGAGCCGGAAATCGTGTTGCGTGTCGGCTCGATCCTGACCGGTCCGGATCGGGTCTTTGCCTTCGAAGCAGATGGTTCTCTGGTCTCCGGGTATCCGTTGACGTTCGGGTTCGGGTCGGTCATCACTCCGGCCACGCCGATCATCGCCGACCTGAATCGCGACGGACGCACCGATATGGTGACATTGCAGTCGACCGACCGTCTGCTCGCGCTTTGGAAGTTGCCGACGCCGATGGACTACGCCGTGCGTCCGTGGCCGAAGTTTCGCGGCGATTCGTGGAATACCGCTGTGCTCGCCGACCCGCATTACGACATCATCTATGTCACGAAGCTGGTCGTCGCGATGCTGCGCGGTGGCCCGCAACTTCCCCCTTATGAACCCTCAGATCTCAACTGCGACGGTGCGATCGCCGTCGCCGACATCGTTCGCCTGATCGACTACCTGTTTCGATTCGGACCGGCGCCGTGCGTGCCGTGAAACTGCCTGGCGGGCGAACCGGCCAGAATCGTAGTGGCACGGCGTGCCGTGCCCACAACCACTATCGAGGAATTGCCAGCCGCACAATCGGCCGTCCGGGCGAGCGGCGTTCGACTTCTTTGAATCCCGCTTTGCGGAAGGCCGAGAGTGTCCCGGTCCAGATGAAGGCATCGGGGGCGTGGTCGGTTTTGGTTTCGTGGGGGTATGCCTCGATGAGCCGCGCGCGTTTACTCTTGGCGAGCTTGACTGCCGCCCGGATCAATTCGGTGCTCAGCCCCTGCCGCCGATACGGACGTGCGACAAACAGACACGTGATCGACCAGACCGGTTTGTCGTCGACCGGCGCGAGGATACGCGAGCCGCCCAGTCCGGGATATTCCTCACGCGGCCCCACCGCGCACCAACCCGCCGGCTGACCGTCTACGCAGGCAATCACTCCCGGCTCGACGCCCGAGGCGATCAGCCGCTTCATCGTCCTCTTATTGCCGTCGCCTTTGTCGCGCAGGTACTGCGCGCGCGGCTTGCGCGCCCACATGCACCAGCATCCGGCGCAGGCGCCACGCGGACCGAAGAGCGTTTCAAAGTCGCCCCAGCGTTCGGGCGTGACGGGATGAATCTTGATGGAGGAGCGTGTCGCGGGCATCGATCTCTTCGACGGGAGCAGCCGCGTCAGTTGCCGTCGCCAGAGCTGCGCGGCGCCGAACCATCGGGATTAGTCAACAGTTCAACTTGCAGGCGACGCACGCCGCGTTCGATTGGGGCGCTCTCGGGTATATCGGGCTGCGCCGTAGCGCCCAGTTCCCGAAACTTGCGGGTGGAGACGAGCACGCGCGATTCCAGCGAACCGACCGATTCGTTGTACGCCGCCGTTGCCGACTCCAGCGATTTGCCGACGCGGATATAGTGCTCGACAAACTTGCTGATTCGTTCATGCAGTTCCGCGCCGAGCTTGCTGATCTGCGCCGCGTTTTCGGTGAGTTGCTCCTGCCGCCATCCCAGCGCAACCGTGCGCAGCAGAGCAATAAATGTGGTCGGTGACGACAGGATCACGTTGCTGCGAACCCCCTCCTCGTACAGGTTCCGATCCACATCAACCGCCGCCGAGAAAAACGACTCGCCAGGGATGAACATCACAACGAAGTCGGGCGTCTGATCGAACTGACTCCAGTAGGCCTTGCCGGAGAGTTTCTTCATGTGGTCGCGCACGTGCGCGGTGTGACGACGCAGGTGAGCCGCGCGTTCATCGTCATCGGCGGCTTCGACCGCGTCCAGAAAAGCCACCAACGGGACCTTGGCGTCGACGACGATCGTCCGCTCACCAGGAAGATGCACGATCATGTCAGGACGCTGTCGTCCCTCATCGGTGTCGACCGACTGTTGCTCATAAAAATCGCAACGCTCGCTCATGCCCGCCAATTCGGCTACGCGACGCAAAGTCAACTCGCCCCAGCGACCGCGAACCTGCGGCTTGCGCAATGCCTGCCCGAGATTGGCGGTCTCGCGTTTTAACAGATCTGTGGCCGCCGTCACGGTCTTCAACTGCTCTTCGATAGTCCCGTACGCATGCTGGCGGGTGCGTTCCAGCTCCTGAATCTGCTTTTCGTAGCGGCTCAATGAATCGGTCAACGGCTTGATCAGGGCATCGATGGACTGTTGACGCTCGCCGGCCTGCTGCCGGAACTCTTCGAGGCGCTCTTTGAGGACGTCACCGGACAGCGCCTTGAATGCATCGGCGAGATTTTTTTTGCTCTCTTCGATAAACTGCCGCTGCTCTGCCAGGTTTTGCGAGGATTCGGTCAGCTTGTGCTGCGTGACCGCCAGTTCCTTGCGTGTTTCGCCATGGGCTGTGCGCTCGGTGTCGTACAGTTCGCGCAGCTTCAGAATCTCACCGTCCTTCTGGTCGATCTGCTGACGGACAATTTGCAGCGTATCGGCGCTGGGTCCCTCTGGTGCCGGGCGTCGGCCCGAACGAGCCGCGAGCCACGCCCCCAAAGCTCCCACAAGCAGGCCGGCGATCAGATACAGCCAAACCATCGTTGCAGATCCTCCTGACACTAAGCGAAATGCCCGGCATCTATCAAGTCAATCGCTTCATGCCGGGGCAATCACATTCTTTCTTGACAGAGGGATGCCCGGGTGTATCGACCCCCCTCGGTTGTCCCCTGCGAGGCGCATGGCGAGCACAAAGGTAGCCGATTTGCCGGTTGAGGGCACCTGGGCAGTACGGCGTTCCTGCCTGTAAAGATGCATGACCCGGCCAGTGCCGAAGATGATTTGATCCGTTATATTGAACATTCTATACTATTTGGCCTTGCTCAAACCATGAACGCCGAATCCTCCGGACCCGACCTCTCCCGTCTGCGCATCCATCGCGATGAGGGCACACCGGTGCATGCGGTCGTGAATCGGAACCCGTGGAAGTTTGCCGTCATCGCGACGGTCGTTCTGGCCGTCATCGTCACCGTCCTGTTTCTGCAGTTGCGCGGGGGAGTTGCGGTCGTGGAGGTGGCAAGCGTGCAACGGCTCGCACCGGCGGCAGCGCAGTCGCTGCTGACTGCGACCGGGTATGTCGTGGCACAGCGTCAGGCGGCCGTCGCCTCGAAGGGTACCGGACGACTGGAGGTGCTCAATGTCGAGGAGGGCGATCAGGTCAAATCGGGCGATGTGATCGGTCGGCTGGAATCCAACGATGTCGAGGCAGCGCTGGCCTCGGCGAGGGCTTCCGTGGCACAGGCCGATGCCGAATGGGAACGTGCCAGGGCCTTGTTGCATGAGGCGGAACTGAACTACGACCGCATCAAGGGGTTGCTGACATCATCCCTGGCTTCGCAGTCGGAATTCGACAACGCCGAGGCACAGTTTCGCACGGCGCAGGCCGGAGTCAATTCGGCGAAGGCGGCGCTCGACCGCGCCCATGCCGACCAGGACTATGCCGCCGTCGCCGTCGAGAACACGCTCATTCGCGCCCCATTCGACGGAACAGTCCTGACCAAGGACGCCGACGTCGGCGAGGTGGTTGCGCCGTTTGCGGCGTCGTCATCGTCGCGCGGCGCATTGGTGACACTGGCGGATATGTCGTCATTGGAAGTCGAGGCCGATGTCTCCGAGTCGAACATCCAGCGCGTGTCGGTCGGCCAACCGTGCATCATCACCCTTGATGCCCAGCCCGCCGAACCGTACGCCGGTTATGTGAAGAAGATTGTCCCGACAGCGGACCGCTCAAAGGCAACCGTCTTAACAAAGATCGCCTTCGACCAACTCGACAGCCGCGTGTTGCCGGAAATGTCGGCCAAAGTCGGTTTTCTGGCCAGCGGCCAATCGGCCGCGGAACTGGGAACCGGCACGGTCCTGACCGTCCCGACAACCACGCTGACGACCAAAAACGGACAGACTCTCGTTTTCCGGGTCAGCCATAACCGCGTTTCTGAAGTCACGGTACAGACGGGAAGAATCCACGGCGGGGTAACGGAGATTGTGTCGGGACTGGACGCGGGTGATATTGTCGTCGTCAATCCTCCTCACAACCTGCACGACGGGGATGATATCGAACTCAAAGAGTAACCAAGGATCGGACATCATGCCGAGTGTCGTCGAAGTCGCCAATGTCAGCAAGAGCTATCACCGTGACAAACTCCAGATCAACGTGCTCGCCAATCTCACCCTGTCGGTTCCGGAGGGCGAGTTTGTCGCGCTGATGGGGCCGTCGGGGTCGGGCAAGACGACGCTGCTGAATCTAATCGCCGGCATCGACCGTCCCGACTCCGGGACCGTGCGTGTCGCCGGGACCGATCTGTCTTCGCTCAACGAATCCGACCTGGCCAAATGGCGCGCGCGGCACATCGGGTTTATCTTCCAGTTCTACAATCTGCTGCCGGTTCTGAACGCCTTTCAAAACGTCGAGCTGCCATTGCTGCTGACCAAGCTCTCCGGCAAAGAGCGCAAACAACACGTCGAGACGGTGCTGGAGCTGGTGGGACTGAAAGATCGGATGCACCATTATCCCCGTCAACTCTCCGGCGGACAGGAACAGCGGGTCGCCATCGCGCGCGCGCTGGTCACCGATCCGACCGTGATCGTCGCCGATGAACCGACCGGCGATCTGGACAAGCAGTCGGCCAGCGAGGTGCTCGATTTGCTGGTACGGCTCGACAAGGAATTCAACAAGACGATCGTGATGGTGACGCACGACCCCCGCGCGGCGGAACGCGCGGATGTCGTGCGCAATCTGGACAAGGGCGAGTTGCAGTAAGAGACTTGGATGGATCATTACATCTCATCGTTTTCTCTCACCCGACCCTCTCCCAGAAGGAGAGAGAGAAACATAATCCTCACCCGGTGGGGGATGTCGCCCCGAGTCCCGTGCGCAATACGGGACAGAAGGACCGGTAGCGGACTCGTAAACGTATCGCGCTTCATTCCGAAGCAACTGAATCGACGATAACTCATGCGTGTCTTCGGCCTGATATACCGCAACATGATGCGCCACAAGCTGCGCACACTGCTGACGATCGCCGGCATCGGCGTGGCGATTCTCGCGTTCGGGCTTTTGCGCACATTCATATCGGCTTGGTACGCCGGAGTCACACAAGCCGCGCCGGATCGCCTGATCACGCGCAGCAAAATATCGATCACGTTCACCCTGCCGTTGGCGCAGAAATCCAAGATCGAACGCATATCCGGGGTCGAGGCGGTGACTCACGGCACGTGGTTCGGCGGCTACTATAAAGACCCCAAGGATTTCTTCGCCCAGATCGCCTTCGAGAGCGCCGAGTCGTTCAAGCTTTATCCGGAATTCCTGGTCGATTCGGCGGCGCTGAGTGACTTCACGCGTGAGCGCAACGCCGTCATCGTGGGGCAGGTCACGATGGAGCGGTTCGGTTGGAGCGTCGGCGATGTGGTCACGCTCACGGGAATGATCTATCCCGGACAGTGGGATTTCGTGATTCGCGGAGCATACACCGGACGTGACGAAGCCACCGATGTCTCGCAGTTTCTCTTCCATTGGGATTATATCGATCAGCGGATGGCGCAGGAGTGGCCCTCGCGCACGGGGCAGGTCGGCTGGTGGATCATCAAGATCGACGACCCCGCGAAAGCGGCGCAGATTTCCGCCGCGGTCGATGCAGAGTTCGACAACTCCGCCGATGAGACGCTGACCGAAACCGAGGCGGCGTTTCAGCAGAGCTTTGTCGCCATGGCCGGGACCATCATCTTCTCGCTCAAGGTCATTTCGTTTCTCGTCATCGGGATCATCCTTTTGGTTGCCGCCAATACGATGGCGATGACCGCGCGCGAACGCATCTCCGAATACGCTGTGCTCAAGACGCTTGGGTTCGGCGCGTTTCATGTCGGCGGACTGATTGTGGGAGAGTCGCTCCTCATTTCCGCCCTCGGCGGGGCTTTCGGGATCGCGCTGATGTTTCCCGTCCTCAATGTCGTCGGCGCGGCGCTGCGCGCCTGGTTCCCGGCTTTTCCGATTGACCCGAACACATACCCGATGGCGGCCGCAGCCGCAATCGGGGTCGGCATTTTAGCGTCGATCTTCCCGGCGTGGCGCGCGTTGAGTGTGCGCATCGCCGACGGGCTGCGGCGGATCGGATAGATCATGGGACTGCTGCTCAACTATAGTCTGCGCAATCTGACCGTACGCAAGCTCACCACAACGCTGACCGTGTTGGGCGTCGGGCTGGTCGTGTTCGTGTTTGCGGCGGTGTTGATGCTGTCGCACGGTTTGGAGCAGACGTTGGTCGACACCGGCTCGCCTGACAACGCCATCGTCGTGCGCAGCGGGGCGACATCGGAGACATTGTCATTGGTGTTGCGCGATCAGGCGGGCGTGGTCGAGACACAGCAGGAAGTCGCCATCGCCGAAGACGGGACCCCCGTTGCGGTGGCCGAGATTGTCGTGCTGATCAACATCAACAAGCGCGCCAACGACGATCCCTCCAATGTCACGATTCGTGGCACGACCCCGACGGCCTTCGCGCTGCGGCCCGGCATCCGGATCACTGAAGGGCGCATGTTTAGTCCCGGCACTTCGGAAGTGATCGCCGGATTATCGGTCTCGGAAAACTTCAAGGGGTGCGGCCTCGGTGAGTCCGCACGATTTGCCGGGCGCGAATGGACCGTGGTCGGCGTCTTCGATGCGGGCGGCACCGGCTGGGATTCGGAACTGTGGGGCGATGTCGAACAGGTGCAGCAGGCGTTCCGTCGCAATATCTACTCGTCAATGACCGTCAAACTTGCCGATCCGGCGCAATTCGAACAGATGAAGACGCGCCTGGAAGCCGATCCGCGCATGAGCGTGACCGTGCAGCGCGAAGTCGATTTTTATCGCCGCCAGTCGGTCGCCACATCGTCCTTCATCAAGATCATGGGGCTGGTCATCTCCATCGTCTTTTCCATCGGCGCGATGATCGGCGCGATGATCACGATGTATGCCGCCGTGGCCAATCGCACGGTCGAGATCGGGACATTGCGGGCGCTCGGATTCTCGCGCGCGCGGGTGCTGAGCGTCTTTCTCACCGAGGCGATGTGGCTTTCGCTCATTGGCGGCGGAGTCGGACTGGTCGCCGCTTCGTTTATGTCGTTTGTCACCATCTCCACCACCAACTGGGACACCTTCTCCGAGCTCGCCTTCGGCTTCGCTTTATCCCCCACGATCATCATCAGTTCCCTGATTTTCGCCGTCGTCATGGGCATCGCCGGCGGCTTCCTGCCCGCAGTCCGCGCCGCCCGCGCGAAGGTGGTGGATTCGCTGAGGATGGAGTAGCGTATGAAAACGCCTTACACTTCGACCAACGGACGGCGGTTCCAAACGACCTACGCTGCGAATTAGCAAGTTCGTGGACGGGCTTTCAGTATAAGAGTAGATTCGTCCTACACGGATGGCTTGAAACATCGTGAGAGATATGACGGAGCATACAGAGCCGATTCCCTACTGCGCCGCGGGCATTCTACAGCCATACCTGCGCTGGGCGGGCGGCAAGATCAATTTGATTAATGAGATACTACAGCACATTCCTGAGGACGCAAAGCGACTGAGGTATCACGAGCCGTTTTTGGGTGCGGGCTCACTTTTCTTCGCATTACGGCCAAGGCATGCTTCACTCTCGGATGCGAATCATCATGTAATCGACTGCCATAGATTCGTGAGAGATTGCCCTGAGCTGATCTACCGTTCCATCCGAAGGTACGCCAAATCCACCTCCGAACGATACTATTATGAGGTGAGGGAGGCATACAATCGTGGTTCAGCCTCGCCTGCTCAGGCGGCGAGGTTCATTTATCTGAACAAGACGTGTTTTAATGGGATATTCCGAGTAAACCGCGCAGGCAAGTTCAACGTCCCATACGGATGGAAGGAGCCGCCGTCCTTGCCGAGCTTGGAACTCCTTCGATCCACTTCCTCAGCGCTCAAGCATGCAAGCCTCAAAGTGCAAAGGTTCGAAGACGCCACGAGTGCAGCCCGACCCGGAGATTTCGTTTATCTCGATCCTCCGTACCCACCGCTGAATGGTACAGCATATTTCACACACTACACGGAGAATCGATTCTCAATCGCGGATCACAGGAGGGTTGCGGAAGAGGCACAACGTCTCGACCGCAACGGCTGCCGAGTCTTGATCTCGAATGCCGATGTCCCACTTGTAAGGGAATTGTACCGCGGGTTTTGCGTCCTTCAACTCCCAGCAGTTCGCTATATTTCATGTAAGCGGGTCAAACACCGGGTCAATGAGCTACTTATAGCAAACTACCGCATGGCGCTCTCGCGATGAATGGAGGTGGATAAGTGCTTGAGAATGTTCACCCCGTTGAGAGCCTCCGAGCTCTGGCTGCTCGTAAGAGAAGGACCGAGGTCTTCAAATCAGTGGCAACATCAAAGACTGACGAAGCCCGTGGCGAGGGTTGGTGCATCCAGAAGGCCGGAAAGAGAACGGCCCGCGTCAAAAAGGACAAGTCGAAGAGCACACTCCTTGAGGATCGTGTTTGGTCGGTCCTTTATACTATGGGATTTGATTTCATGTCTGGAGATGGCGGCGGCAGACTGATCACGTCCGCAAGCGACGACAGCTCCATCACAAATCAGCTCGACGTCGTGGCGATTGATGCCGACGTTGCAGTTGTTGTAGAATGCAAGTCCGCCAAATCACCACGCAGGGCGAACGCCTTCCAAAATGACTTGGCAAAGCTGAGCACGCTTAAGAAGGACTTCAGTTCGGCAGTCAGAAAGATGCTGCCTGACGGTCAAAAACGCACGTTGGTGTTCGCATTCTGGCTTTGGGACATTGAACTCGGCGAAAGCGACCGCAAACGCACCGAGAAAGAGACAATCGCCGTGCTTGACAAAGAGAATCTAGAGTATTACGAGCAACTGGTCATACACCTTGGCCCGGGTGCGAAATATCAGTTTCTCGCCGACTTACTACCCGAACGCAAAGTAGGCGGGTTGGAGTCCAGAATCCCCGCCCTACGCGCCAAGATGGGCGGATTCACATGCTACACGTTCTCTGTGAAGCCCAGCTATCTTCTGAAGATCGCTTATGTGTCGCATCGAGCAAAGGGCAAGGCATCCGACGTCAACACATACCAGAGAATGATCCGCAAGACACGCCTCAAGGCAATACGCGAGTATATCTCGAACGATGGTATGTTTCCAACCAACATCGTGCTGAGTTTTGAGGACAAGCGGATGCTCCGATTCGAGCCGAAGCACGCGGAAACGGGAGATGAGGGTGGGAGATATGGAGTTCTTCACTTGACTCCGAGGTATCGCGGTGCCTGGATTATCGATGGACAGCATCGATTGTTTGCCTATTCCGGACATCCACTCTGCGACAAGAGCTATGTCAGCGTGCTGGCGTTTGAGGGTCTGCCCGCGAACGAACAGGCCCGGCTCTTCATCGACATCAACCATGAGCAGAAGAGCGTCAAACGGAGCCTCCTACACGAACTCTATGCGGAGCTCCACTGGAACGCCGACGATGTGGAGCTTCGTACACGTGCCATCGTGTCAAAAGTGATACAAGTGCTTGGACGTGACCCGCATTCACCGTTCAATGAGCGCATCCTTCTTTCGGATGAGCCCGCGACTGAGAAGCGATGCATCACATTAGAGGCAATGTTCTCTGCGTTGAACATTCCCAGCTTCTTCGTTGTCAAGAAAGACATCCTGTACGGGCCGCTTTGGGCGGTCGACAATGAGCTAACTGTCAGAAGAGCATCTGCCATTGTAAATGCATGGTTTCTTAGGATCTGCGAACATGCTGCCGAATGGTGGGCGCTTGGCAAGGCTGAAGGCGGTGGACTCGCAATGAACGACGGGGTGGTCATCTGTATTGCTGTTCTCCGATCCGTGTTCGACCATTTGGCGCGGAACGGCCTCCCACTGGTTGAGATGAGTGAGGAAGAAGTGATTGGTAAGCTTGATCGCTATGGGCACGAGTTGGGAAAATACCTCGGTTCCCTCAACGGAATGGAAAAAGATGCCTTTCGAAAAGGTCACAGAGGTACCCAAGGACAGACACTCGGGAGGCGAACATGCGAAAGGGCGATAAGGGACTCCATTCCCGAGTTTAATCCCCCTGGGCTCGAGGACTTCGTCAAGGATCAGAGTGCACGCACTAACGAAAGAGCGTACCCCATTGTTGAGCGGATCGAAAAGACTCTGAAATTGCTGATTGTCGAAGGATTGCGCGTGGAATATCAGGAATTGCCGGATGGCGACGCTTGGTGGTACAGCGGTATTCCTGATGAAGTCCGCAAGAAGGCGTCTACCCGACTGGAGGATGAATTAGGCAAAGGAAACAAGGAGGATTACCTGGAGCTCATCGACTTCCGCAAGATTGTGCTTAAGAACTGGGAAGTGTTCAAGGATACGTTCGCGTATGGTGACAAGGGCAATAAAGAAAAGCGCACGGAATGGATCGTGAAGGTGAACGACATCCGCAAGATTGTAATGCATCCCGCTAAAAACCGCCAAGTTACGTCCGAGGATCTTGTATGGTTGGAGACCTACGAACGATGGTTGACGTCACGCCCGGGTCCCGAAGATGGGTAAGCCTGTCGACGCGTGGCCCGGCCCTCGGTCCGGGTTTGCCTCCGGTGATCCGACGACTCGGCACTCTCTATGACCCTGGCTGATTCGTGTGATCGCGCTTTTGGCGATTCTGCGAGCGCCTTGAGGCTGCGCCTCAGCAATGTGAAGGAGACACATCCTTAATCTCTGTTCAAATGCCAAATGTTCGAAACCCGGACCAAGGTCCGGGCCACACTTCATCGTTGTAGGCGGAGTGGTATTCGTAGGGTGGCCCGTAGGTCCCGCGTGCGGGGCTGAGCCCACCAAATGTCTGTGTGACAGCAAGTGGGCGGAGCAAACCCTACGACTGAACAAAAAAACCTCACCCCCCGCTTGGACCCGCGTTTGTCACTTCCGCGGGGACATCGCGCTCGAACTGCTTGAAGTTGTCGCGGAAGCGTTTGGCCAAATCGCGCGCGGCGGCATCGTACTTCGCCGGGTCGGGCCAGGTGCTGCGCGGGTCGAGCACAATGGATGGGACATCGGGACAGGAGACCGGCACGCCGATCCCGAAGACCGGATCGGGACGGGTGGCGACTTTGTCGAGCGCGCCGGAGAGCGCCGCTTTGACCATCGCGCGCGTGTGCGCGATCGACATGCGTTCGCCGACTCCGAACGGCCCGCCGCTCCAGCCGGTGTTGACCAGCCACGCGGTGGCGTTGTGTTTGCGCATGCGTTCGGCCAGCAGCCCGGCATAGACTTTGGGATGCAGCGCCATAAACGGCGCTCCGAAGCAGGTCGAGAAAGTCGCCTGCGGTTCGCTGCCCAGACCCTTTTCGGTCCCCGCGAGCTTGGCGGTATATCCGGAGATGAAATAGTACATCGCCTGCGCCGGGGAGAGCTTGGCGATCGGCGGCATCACGCCGAAGGCATCGGCGGTGAGCATGATGATGTTCGCAGGATGCCCGGCATGTCCGGTGGGGACATGGTTGCGGATGAATTCCAGCGGATACGCGGCGCGTGTGTTTTCCGTCAGCGAGGCATCGTCCAAATCGAGCGCGCGCGTCACCGGGTCGCAGACGACATTTTCCAGCACCGCGCCGAAGCGGTGAATCGCGGCATAGATGTCCGGCTCGGCGACCTGCGAAAGCCGGATCACCTTGGCGTAGCAGCCGCCTTCGAAATTGAAGACTCCCCCGTCGGACCAGCCGTGCTCGTCATCGCCGATGAGGAAACGGTTGGGATCGGCCGACAGCGTCGTCTTGCCGGTGCCCGACAGCCCGAAGAAGAGCGCGACATCGTCGCGCTCGCCGACATTCGCCGAGCAGTGCATCGAGAAGACGCCCTCGAGCGGGAGGATGTAATTCATCACCGTGAAGATCGATTTTTTGATCTCACCGGCATAGCTGGTGCCGCCGATTAAAATCAGCCGCTTCTTCATGTTCAGAATGATGAAGGTCCCGGTGCGGGTGCCGTCGAGCTCGGGCGTCGCGTGGAAGTTGGGCGCGTGCAAAATGGTAAAGTCGGGCGCGAATGACGGCAATTGTCGTGGATTCGGGCGAATGAAAAGCGTTCTGGCGAAGAGACTGGCCCAGGCGAATTCGGAGATCACGCGCACGCGGAGGCGATGGTTGGGATCGGCGCCGGCGTACGAGTCCTGCACGAACAGTTCACGATGCTGCAAATAGGCCAGCACGCAGCGGTGTAGCGCATCGAACCTGGCAGGGTCGATGCCGACGTTCGATTTGCCCCACCAGACATGGGCGTGCGTCGAGTCGTCATCGACGATATACTTATCCTGCGCCGAACGTCCGGTGTGCTGTCCGGTGCGGACCACCAGCGCGCCATCGGGAGCGATCACACCCTCGTTGCGGCGCACGGCGGCTTCGTAGAGCAACGGCACCGACAGGTTCATGTGGATCGGGCCAGTATTGGTCAGCCCGGCGGCTTCAATTCCGACCCGTTGGTTCATGGTCTTGGTCACAACAGGTTTATCGGCAGTGGCAATGCTGCTCACGGTACTCCTCCGGCACTCATATCAAAACTCAGTGCTGCCCCGATGGGCCGGCTGTAACCGGGCCAATGGCAATATAGGACTGCCGAGGTCCGGGCGCTCCGGGCAAAAGTCAGGTTTGCCAAATCGGCAGCAGCAGCCATCGGCTCAGGGAGTTTGTGAAACCGAATCGAGCACCTGAACGCTGTCGCCGACGCGCAACTGGCCACCGGTCAGGACGCAACAGACCACTCCCGCCCAGTCGCCGAGGGCCGCCTGACCACCCGGCCCGATGGTCTCGTTCATGCGCTCGCAGGGATCGCATGGTCCGACGACATCAACGTGGACAGTACCCAGTGCCAGGTGCTTTCCGATCATTCCCCTGAGATCCAGCCCGCGCACGACGATCTGACGGCGCGATGCTCCCAGGGCAACCTCGTGCCCCAGTATCGAACCAACCTGATCGAGGACCTCTTCTTCGATCAGAGTCAGTTGACGCATCTTGTCGGCGCGCGAACGGTAGTCCCCTTCGATTCCCCAGTTGGTCCGTACCGGGACGATGGCCAGCTCTTCAGCGGGGCCGCCGTTGGCGGCGACACGATGGATTGAAACGATCATTCCGTTCATAATCAGTTCCAATCCCTCCATGGCGGGATAAAGTTGATGCGCGCGTGAAAGCGCGTCACCGGATACCAGTTGTGGTCGTGCTCGTAGTACGACGAGTTCTTATAGAAGAACTCGCGCTTCCTGGTAACGCTGCCGGCAAATGCCGTGTCGCTGGCCAGACGCGCTTCGTACTCCGCTCGCAGCGCGGCATCGTGTTCCAAAAGGGAATCGGCCAGCGGCTCGACCATGTAGTCGTCGATGTATTCCTTGCGTTCGAAGATCGCGTTCCATATTCCCCACGACACCAGGCAATCGACCGCCTGCGGCTCCAGCGCCTGCATGATCACCTTGGCCGCCGGCTGGAGCATATCGACGACAGCGGTGCCGACCGGGAACGACATGGTCGTGTCGACCCTGATGGTTTTGTATTTGACCCTCAGGTGCGATTCGAACGGCGCAGTCTCCCATTGGGCGCTGTCGAGATAATAGCGCTCGACCGGTGCGGTCAGCTCGCGCACCAGCGTGTCGAACTCGACGCCGTGCAGCCGCAGCAGATCGATCTGTTCGGTCCACTCGCGTGGGATGAAGTATGCGCGCGGCGGGACGACCGTCACCCTGGGCTTGTGTACGTTAAAGTACGGCATGCGCACGGTGATCGGGCGATTGTGATCCCAGCCCGGATACCATCCCCCGGTGATGGCGCTGGAATCCCAGCGCGATTCATACGTCGCGATCTCGACCATCATCGAATCGCCGGTCCGTTCGAAGGTCAACGGATACGGTCCGATCTCGCCGCCGGCTGTCTTGCGGTCGGCCAGAGCGGTCGCCTGTTGCAATGCGCGCCCTCGGGCATTGAGGATGTCCAGGACCGCGACCAGCGCCGTGTAATTGGCCAGAACGCGTGTCTTGTAGTCCTTCAGCGAGTGCATCTCGACCAGCAGGCCCGGACGATTCCACAGCGCCACATATCCGGTCGAAAAGCGCGGGCTGTCGACCCAGATATTGACGCCTTTCTCGATCTGGCGCTCGTCGACATACGACGCATATGGGAACACCGGATACCCGGCGCCGCGCACCGCGCGCGTAAACGACGAATCGAAAAAGTGTTTGACCCAGGTGCGGACGGCGGTGTCGGAGTTGGGCTGCCAGGGGGCGCTGTAGGTGACGACATACTGCCAGTCGTGCCCGTCGGTGACGTGGTCATCGATGAAAAAGTGCGGCATCCACTGCCGCCACAACAGCACCCAGTACTTCATCTCCGGCGAGTCGGCCTTCAGATAATCCCGGTTCAGATTGAGACGCTGCGACGTCGCACGGAATCCGGCATTGTCGGGGCCATCCTGGTTGGGGCGGGTGTACCGTACCCGGTTCTCGTGCCCGTCGATATTCAGGATCGGAATGATCACAATGATCACGCTGTCCAGCAGCGAGGCGCGCTCTTTGGTGATGACGATGTCGCGCAACAGCGCCAGTGTCGCATCTTTGCCGTCGATTTCCCCGGAATGGATGCCGTTTTGGATCATCAGGATCGTCTTGCCGGTGCGCCGGGCCGCTTCCGGGGTAAACGCCCCCTCCTGGGAGACAACCAGCAGCTTCATGTCTCGCCCTTGTGGCGTGACGCCGAAGGATGTCATCTGCACCCAGTCGGATGCGTCATCCAGACGACGGCAATACTCGATGGCCTCGTCGTAGGTGGCGGTAGTACGATAGTCGGACTTTTCCGCGACTGTGGTCCATTGATCCTGTCCGAGGGCATCCTCAACGGCGCAACACACTGCCAGCGGCACGATGATGAAGTGGATAACTGCCGTCGCGAGATATCTGCGCATGGCTTTTCTCCTTCCGGTGGAGTTGGAATGTCGAGACCGCAACGGGCCGGATCGGCCAACTTGATCCTGAATGTAAGCCCGACGGCAGGCCGCGTCGAACGGTTTTCCGTTATTGGCGCAATACCCTTGAATCGGAGTCGCCGCCTGTGGTATGCTCCTCAACGGCTTTCGCGGGTTCAAACAACCGCACTGTATCGCTGGGCTCCCCGGGGACAGATGGCATGCAATCCTGCCGGGGCGGCGACCGCCATGACCGCGACCATTGCCTGCGCCTTCGATGCCGATGGATTGGAGACTTTTGCTGCGGGCTCGAACGCCGCGGCAGTGGACATTCTGATCCTGCCGGAACTCTTCGACGGCGGATACGCGCGTCTCGAAAGCGGCGGCTCATCCGCCGAACGCACGGCACGCATTCTGGATCGGTTGTCGGGGATTTCACGTCAGCACCGGCTCCACCTGATCGGCGGATCGCTGGCGCTGCCGGGACCCGATGGCAAAGTCCGCAACACGTCGGTGGTCTTTTCCAACGGCATCGAGATCGCTCGTTACACCAAGACGCATCTGTTTCGCCCATTACGCGACGATATCCATTTTGCGCCGGGTCATCCGGGTGAGATTCTCGGACTTCAGTGCGGAGACGAAACGATCTACGTCGGCGTGATCATCTGCTACGACTTGCGCTTCCCCGAAATCGTGCGGCCGTGGTTTCGGGAGGGACTTACGCTGTTGGCGGTTCCGGCGCGCTGGCCGCGTGTGCGCGATGATGTGTGGAAGACGCTCTTGCGCGCACGCGCGATTGAGAATCAATGTTTTGTCGTCGGTGTGGACTCGCGCGACGATGAAGGCGGCGGCAGCTACGTATTTGGCCCCGCCGGAGAAATCGTCTTCGACCTCGGTCCCGATCCCCGGCCGGAGGATCGCCCGTGGTACTCATTTGCGATCGACACCGCCGCCATCGACACGGTCAAATCGCGCTTCGACACGCGGCGCGACGCCGTGCTGCTGTAGATTATCGATATTCCATCGTAGGAGCGGGTCGCGACGCGCTGTCGATTTTCATTGTTGTGTCCGTCTGACATCCTCGCCGGGAGAGTTCACGGTGACGATCCACCATGCGCGGACTCGCCGGACGACGCCCAAAAACGCGTGGAATAGCCCTTATGTTTGATTGCATTTCAAATCTCAAAAAGCGCGCGGAACAGAGTTTTGTTACTGACAAAGCATTGCGCGTCGATTAGTGTAGGTTGAAGGATCCTAACGAAAGAACGTTGAATATGCTGCGACTTCGGCGATCTATCGGTTATCTCGCCGTCTGCTTCACTTCACTCGGGTTCCTTATCAGCTGCCAGAATGGGCCCGTTGCCGAAGAACCCGTGGTACACGTTACTGGCGCAGTAAGATCATCGGAAACCTCGCTGCCATTGGACTCGGCGTGGGTTGCGTTGTCAGACTCGTTGCTTGGTCCGAGAACTGAGACTGACTCCGCAGGCATGATTTCCCTGATTTCTTTCCCCATAGTCAGAGATTCACTCTTTGTTGGAGCGGACGGGTTCCTGACGTATGACACAGTGCTGGAAGACGTACATGAGGATACCGATACAATCTTAATCGAACTTGTGCCATCGCCCTAGAATCAGTTTCATAACCCGTTCTGATTGATACTCATGGCCTTAGACGTAGTCCGTCGATCCGTTCTGACGACCCTTCGGCGCGCCGAAGCAGGGACCGTCCAAGCTTTGAGGCTCCGGTCCTCCCGAGGAGGGAGGAGACAGTCTGGTCCATCCCAAACAGACCCGATTCCGTGACAGGGGCGGCGGATGAAAGAGGCCCAACATCGGCGTAATCCGTTGATTTACATACGAATTCGGTCATGAAACTGACTCTAGAAACTCGGGAAGATATAAAATGATCTGGCCGACGTGGCTCACGACGGCAACGGAGAAAATTATTGGGTTGACAAGGCATGGCTCCAACAGCTATGGGTCTAGCGAATCTTAACGAGAGGTGGCTGCGTATGATGCGACTTCGACGATCGCTCTGCTGCATCGCCCTTTGCCTCAGCACGTTCTGCATGTTCGCGGGGTGCCCCGGGGACATCGTCAGTGAGAAATCTGTCATCATATCGGGCGTAGTGCAGTCGGCCACGACGCATACGCCGGTCACTTCCGCATGGGTCGCGCTTGCAGACTCCTTGCTGGGACCGAGAGCGGAAACCGACTCCGCTGGCACATTCTCCATAGGTTCCTTCCCGATCACCAGAGAATCACTCTTCGTTGGGGCAGACGGGTTCAAAACGTTTGACACGCTCTTGGAAGACGTACATGGGGATACCGATACAATCTTAATCGAACTTGTGCCATCGCCACAGGCGATATAAGGAAGATGATAATGATTCGGGGTGGACATTCAGTCGGGCGCCTCGCCATCTGCTTATTCTGGCTTGGCGTCATCGTGGGATGCCCCGGAGACGTGAGCGAACAAACGGTCACCATCTCCGGAACCGTCAGTTCGCATTCCACGCAAGCGCCAATCGCCTCGGCGTGGGTTGCATTGTCCGATTCCCTCGAGGGTATTCGTGTGGAGACCGATTCCACAGGAAGCTTTGGTTTTGCTGCGCCACCGTGGTCGGAGCACCTTCTCATCATTGGAGCGACAGGGTATCACACTCGTGACACAACACTTCGTAAGGCTGACGATGATCTGGAAGATGTCTTGGTGGAGTTGACAGCTTCGCCATAGTGGCTTTTTGGAGGTTGCCATGCTCCGGCGAACCTATTCTGTCATCACCACTTCGATACTCTCGCTCGCGACACAGATGGCGTACTCCCAGAACTACATGTTGGTGGAATTCTCCGATACAGCCCTGGCTGAGTATGACGCGGCCGTGTCGCGGCTCGAGGGAATTGGCATGCATGTCCGGCATTTCTTCCCTCCGAACTATTGCATAATTGACGCACAGGGCTTTCTGCCGGAATCGCTCACCGGCATTGCCGGCATTGCAAGAACGATTAGCCCGACTGATTCTCCATCAGAGACTGGAGATGGCCAAATCGCCAGGGCCACTGCTGTCTTGATGCATTTGTCCCAATCAGACAAGCATGCTGAAAAACCTTTCGGAACCTCGTCCTGGCCGGCAGGCGGGTGCGTCATCAAACCGGAACCGACGACCAAAGAGGCAAGCGGATTCAAGGACATCGCCACAAGCCCACTTCAGATGTACACCGCGGAATACATGATTGGCCGCGTCGCCGTAGCCGTTATTCTCATGGAGAGCAGCGGTTCGGGCGAAAACTGGACGAGCAGTGCTGAAACGCAGGCGATATCCGAAGTCATTCAAGGGGCGGATTGGCTAATCGACCAAGCCGAGCTGCATGGACAGTACCTCAGTTTTGTTTACTCAATCCATACAGGTGTTCCGACTTCCTATGAGCCGATTACGGGTCGATCTGTTCCGTACTACAGCGTCTGCTGTCCGATTCTGAGTTGGGAGTTTGAGTGGATGGATGACGCATTCTCGTACTTGGGCGTGGCTGACGAATGGGACGGCGTGTACGAGCTGGCCAACCGCATTCGTCACGATTATGCCTCGGATTGGTCGTACGAGGTTTTTATCGTCATGGACGAGAACGACGATGATCATAAGTTCTCAAACGACAAGTTCGCATATTATGCTCCGTACTACGACATTGACGGGACGCGATACGAGAGCCCCCTAATAGTCCTGACGTATCACAATGACGGCTGGGGCACCTCTGGTCTCAGCACAGTGTTCGCACATGAAACGGGGCATGTCTTCGGTGCGCCTGACGAATATTCGGAGGCCGATTGCGATTGCGGCGGCAGTCATGGCTACTTGCACGGCCTAAACGGTAATTGCGACGTGTGCAATCCTTCTGCGGTATCATGCGTCATGCGGTCAGACGCGCAGACCCCCTATTTGTGTCAGTACACTGTGAAACATTGGGGTTGGACCGACACCGATGGAGACGGCCCCGCCGACGCGATTGATCCGCATTTCGAGTGGGCGCTGCGGGTTCAGCCGGTTGCGCTTGGAGACATCGTACAGATCACCACATTGACGGGTTCACTTATCAAGACGATAGCTGTTAGTGAGATCACACGCGATCCGATTTATGGAAGTGTCTTTTGGGATGGACTCAACAACTACGGTTACGAGACCGCGCCACAGGTCCGGTATCTCCTGATAAACGGCCAACTGCAAGGCACGGTTGGGCTCACTCACACGGATCTGGATGAAGCAACGCCCACATTCAACGACATCTCTTATGCCGATCAAGTTCTGACGTGGACCTTGGATATGTCGTTTGCGCATGTCCGCTGTTTCCTGTATGACGATTCGGACGAGGGGCTGATTGCACGGCCGGTCTGGGACCATCAGCGCGAGGCACCGGGAACTTACAGCACGACCTTGGAGCTCGAGATATTCCGGGGACCGGCCATAGCGCAATTCTATGGCTGGCGACCGGACGGTGCAGGTTCCGATCCGACAGAATTCCGGATTTGCGACTGCCAGTGCCATGCCGATCCGATGTGCGACGGTATTCCGAATGTATTCGACGTCACACGGGTCGTCGATGTTGCGTTCCGCGCCGGGCTGGCTGAGGAAGGTCTGTGTACGCGGGAATGGACCGATGTCGATTGTTCAGGTGTGACAGACGTCACTGATGTCGTGCACTATGTGAATGTTGCATTCAATAACGCCTCACCTGAAACGGAGTTCTGTGTCCCGACTTGTGATCAAGGAATGGCCGCGTCTTATGGGGGGCTTCTCGGTCAATGGAATCGGCTTCAGCAATAATACTCCGTCCGACTTGTGTTCCCGCATTGCACCGTTTCCCCTTCAATAGAAGTCCAGCAACCAATCGCCCCAGCGACGGCGCCATGCGTCGGCCCAAACGAGCGACGCGGTACGTCACTGACGGCGGGTAAGTGTCGGCGACGTCACGGTCGATGAGTCCGGCGTGTTCCATTTCTTTGAGCGACTGTGCCAGCGCGCGCGGCGTGATCGGCGATATTTGTTCGCGCATCTCCGAAAAACGCAGCCCGCCCTGCGAGACAATGAGGACGAACAGCGTCGGCAGCGTCCACTTGCGCAAAACGACGTCGCCGAGACCGAGGCGTTCGGCGCTGCGCATCAGTCGGTCGCACGCCGGAGCGAGGCGTTGTCCCGCCACGGTGAGCAGATATTCGGGACGCATCGGGTGCCCATAGCCGGGATTGCGACGGACCCGCCCCTGCCCGGTCAGCGCGCGCAGTGTGTGCTTTAGCGAATCGGGACTGATCCCCAGCCGGAATGTGAGTTGCACGAACTTCGCTTCGCCGTGCAGACGCGACAGCTCCGCCATGACCGGGATCGCCCAACGGTGATGACACAGGGCGACCAGCTTGTCAATCTGATTCACACGATCAAAATACGTTGACACGGAAATAAAGCAAGTATACTTTTCGTATCGCTCGACCAACCCCGAAAGGAGCACGCTATGACGGAATCACTCAACTACGACGGCGGCCTCACCTGCGCCTACGACGTCAAAGACATGCAGGCGTCGATTCGCTGGTACGAGAACGTCATGGGTTTCAAACTCCTCTACGCGATGGACGAGATGGGCTGGTGCGAGCTGGCCTCATCGGTCGCGCGCGTCAATGTCGGGCTGTCGCAAGTCGAAAAGCCCGAGGTCAAAGGCGGCGCGGTATTGACGTTCGGCGTCAAAGACATTGAGGTCGCGCGCAAGACCCTCGAGGGTCAGCAGGTGCGCTTCGATGGCCCAACGCGGACGATCGAAGGCATGGTCAAGCTGGCGACCTTCTATGATCCCGATGGCCACACGCTAATGCTGTACCAGAGCTTGTCGTAGAACAGAGGCGCTCGGACAATCAGCGGTCATTCCAGGGACTGAGCCCCGCTCCGTGGGGCGAAGGACGTAGAATCTCCAAAACATACGGCACGGGAATTGGAGATTCCTCGCCCACGATCCCGCGCTTCGTGCGTGATCGGGGACTCGGAATGACCGTTACAGATTGTCGAATGCACTGCGTGTCACGCGCCGTGATCGTGGCCTTCGTGCCCGTCGTGGTCATGATCGTGCTCTTCGATCTGACCGGGGGGCATGATCTGTCCGGCCGCGGCGGAGTCGACTCGCGCGATGTATCGGGCCTGATCGGCCTCAAACGTTTCGACGCAATGCGCACAGCAAAACTTGATGGTGCGGCCGTTGTAGACTTTCTCCACGGGGTCACCCATGCTTCCGAGTTTCTCGCCGGAGACGACGCACCAATCGATCGGATACGCCTGCGCGGTCGCTGCCGGTTGCGCCGCGGGCGGGGTTTGAGTTTGCGATTGCTGTTCACCGCCGCAGCCGAGAAGCACAACGAGTCCGGCCAATGTCGACGTTGCCGGAATGAGTCTGAGGTACTTGCCCATCGCTAATCCTCCCAGTGTGGGTTTGCTATTAATCAACAGCATCTGGTCCGGTTCATCAATTCTCAAGTTCAGGTGTGGTCTCAGACAGCGGCCGCCCGGGATCGCTTCAGCCGCCGTTCCGCCAGCGCGCAGTAAATCGTCGGCACGACAAACATCGTGATCAGCTCCAGCGTCATTCCGCCGAAGGACGGGATCGCCATCGGCACCATGACATCGGAGCCGCGCCCGGTCGAGGTCAGCACCGGCAGCAGCGCAAGGATGGTCGTGGCGGTGGTCATCAGGCACGGCCGTACACGGCGCAGCCCGGCCTGCACGGTCGCCTCGTGGATCGCTTCGACCGATGCGGGCTTTTGTTCGGTGAACGACTGATCCAGGTACGTCGCCATGATCACGCCGTCGTCGGAGGCGATCCCAAAGAGCGCCAGGAACCCGACCCAGACCGCAACGGACAGGTTGATCGTGTGGATCTGAAACAGTTGGCGCAGCTCCACGCCGAACAGACTGAAATCCAGAAACCACGATTGCCCATACAACCAGATCAGGATGAACCCGCCGCTCCAGGCGACGAGGATACCGGAGAACACCAGCAACGAGGTCGAAACCCGATGGAACTGAAAATACAGGATCAGGAAGATGATGAACAGCGCCAGCGGGATCACGACGGCGAGCGTCTTCGCCGATCGCACCTGGTTTTCATAGCTGCCCGTGAACCGATAGCTGACGCCGGCGGGCAGAACGAATTCGCCGGATGCCTGTTTTTCCTCGAGGTAGCGCCGGCACTGCTCGACCACGTCGACTTCGGCAAACTGCGGCTGCTTGTCGAAAACGACATACCCGGTCAGGAAGGTGTCTTCGCTTTTGATCATGTCCGGACCGCGGACGTAGCGAATCTCGGCGACCTCGCCCAAGGGTATCTGTGCCCCCTCTGTGCCGGCCAGTATGATCCGGCGCAGATTGTCGATGTCCCCGCGCCGCTCGCGCTGGTACCGCACGCGTACCGGGTAGCGTTCGCGCCCTTCGACCGTCATGGTCAGGGGTTCGCCGCCGACCGCCGTCTCGATGACGTTCATGACATCGCGCACGCTCAGCCCGTATCGCGCAATGGCGGGACGGTCCGGGAGGATTTCCAGGTATGGCTTGCCGACAATACGGTCCGCCACGACCGTGGCCGGCCGGACCGACGGCACCTGTTTGAGCAGTTCCTCCAGTTGCAACCCGACTGCCGAGACCGTCTCCAGGTCGGGGCCGTACACCTTGACGCCCATCGGCGCGCGCATCCCGGTCTGGAGCATGACGAGCCGTGTGGCGATCGGCTGCAGTTGCGGGGCCGACGTAGACCCGAGCATCTGGGCCGCCGCCACGATTTCATCCCAGATATCGTCGGGCGAACGGATATGGTCGCGCCAATTGCGATACGGTTTCCCATCTGGGTCGGGGATCAGTTGGCCGTCGGCATCGCGCACGAATTCTTCGGTTTCGTCGTCATACCGAAAACGCAGCCGCCGACCGTTGGCGTCTACGACGTATTCCGGCTTATAATTGATTACCGTCTCCACCATCGAGATGGGTGCCGGGTCCAGCGGGCTTTCTACGCGACCGATCTTGCCGACGACCGACTCGACTTCGGGAATGGCGCGGATCGCCAGGTCCTGCATGCGTAGCGCGTCATACGACTCGCCGATGGATGCGTGAGGCATCGTCGTGGGCATGTAGAGAAATGACCCCTCATCGAGGGGCGGCATGAACTCCTGCCCCAGTCCCGGGAACGCATGCGCTGCTGCCCGCCAAACGACATTGCCTCGTGTCCAGCGCTGAGGAATCCCGATCGCTCCGAGGCCGTCGGGTATGAAACCGAAGACGCCATCAAACCCGATCCAGATCACGCCGCCCAGGAGCATCAACGCGACAGGAATCGCAAGGAATGCGGACTTGTGGGCGAGACACCAGCGCAAGAGCGGCTCGTAGTGCCGCCGAAATCGGTCGATCGCAAACAGCAGCACGCCGATGACAATCAGGGTAAACAGCAGGTTGGGGATCGCGCCATGATCCGGTCCCAATGGAAGCCAGTGCATCGCCAGCAGAATGGCGACGACACCCACAACGAGATAGTTGGCGAATGAGGGCGCCTTTGCCGCGACGTGTTGCGGCAGACGCGATCGCACGAGGTAGAATGCGCCGAAGAGTACCAGCGCCAGCCCGACCCAGAACGACACCAAAACCGCGGTGAGGACACCGGCCACGATCAGTCCGCCATTGAGCCAAGAACGCAGGCGTTGTCGCACTGTCGATGTAAAGAGCGAATGCGCCATGGCGGGGATAATGGTCAGTGCGATGATGATCGATGCGATCAGCGCGAAGGTCTTCGTGTACGCCAGCGGCTTGAACAGCTTTCCCTCGGCGCCGGTCAGCATGAACACCGGCAGAAAACCGACAACCGTCGTGGCGACGGCGGTCAGGACAGCCCCCCCGACCTCCGAGGAGGCGCGGTAGACCACTGTGAGACGGTTGTCCTCCGGCCGCGCCGCATCGAGATGCTTGAGTATGTTTTCGGTGATGACGATCCCCATGTCGACGATCGTGCCGATGGCAATGGCAATACCCGAGAGCGCCACGATATTGGCGTCGACCCTCAGGTACCGCATCCCGATAAAAGCGCCCAGCACCGTCAGCGGAAGCATCGCCGAGATCAGCGCCGAACTGCGCAGGTGCATGACCATGACCAGCACGACGATGATCGTGATGAGGATTTCATCGACGATGGCGGTGTTGAGCGTGCCGAGCGTCTCGTAGATCAACCCCGTGCGGTCATAGAACGGCACGATCGTGACCTTGGAAATGGTGCCGTCGGGCAGCGTCTTTTGCGGCAATCCGGGCGCAATCTCGGCGATGCGCGCCTTGACGTTTTTGATCGCCGCCAGCGGGTTTTCGCCGTAGCGGACGACGACCACCCCGCCAACCGCCTCGACGCCTTCCTTATCCAGGACACCGCGCCGTAGGGCCGGCCCCAGGCCGACCGTGGCCACATCGCGAATGCGCAGCGGCACATGACCGCTGACCTTGACCACGGCCTCTTCGAGGTCGGCGACACTCTTGATGAAACCGACGCCACGTATGACAAACTCGACGCTGTTGATTTCAATCGTGCGCGCCCCGACATCGATGTTGGAGTTGCGTACCGCGTCATACACCATCGGCAGCGAGACGTCGTGTGCGCGCAAGGCATCGGGATCGACATCGATCTGGTATTCCTGCACAAACCCGCCGACCGAGGCGACTTCGGCAATGCCATCGGCCGATGCCAACGAGAAGCGCACCTGCCAGTCCTGGATCGTGCGCAGCTCATGCAGATCCCAACCGCCGGTCGGATTCCCTTGCGGATCACGTCCTTCCAGCGTGTACCAAAAGACCTGACCCAGCGCCGTTGCATCGGGACCGAGCATCGGCTGCACACCCTCAGGCAGGGTCCCGGACGGCAGACTGTTGAGGCGCTCGAGAACGCGCGAACGCGTCCAGTAGAACTCGGCATCCTCCTTGAAGATGATGTAGATGCTCGAGAATCCGAACATCGAGAAACTGCGAATCGTCTTGACGCTCGGTACGCCCAGCAGCGCGACCGTCAGCGGGTAGGTGATCTGATCCTCGATGTCCTGCGGCGACCGCCCCTTCCAATCCGTGAAAACGATTTGCTGATTCTCGCCGATGTCGGGGATGGCATCGACCGGAACCGGGTCGCGCGGCAACCCGCCGAGCTGCCAGTCGAATGGGGCCACCATCACTCCCCAGGCCACTACTGCCGCGGTGATCAGGACCACGATCAGTTTGTTGTAGAGACAATAGCGGATCACCCGGTCGATCAGCGAGACCGCGGTGTCATGGGTGGCGTTTTCATTCATCCGACGCCTCCATGCTGCCGGCGATGCGATCAGTCACTTTGCCGCACTTGAGCATCGCCTGGCCGAAGTACGGATTGAAAACGGCTTCGGTCTTCGCCAGCCACGACGCGCCGCGATTGTTGAACGCCATCGGGCAGAAGGTGACATAGTGCCGCAAGGAATCGGTGTGGCCGAAACGGTAGTCGCATTCGATCATTGCCGCAGAAACCGTGTCGAATGCCGCACGCAGCGAATTCCAGTCGTCCGCTTCAAAATCTCGCCCGGCCGTTCGAATCAGCCGATTGGAGACGGTCGCCCATGGCTCGGAAGTTGCTTCCGGCCTGCTGCTCGATGAGATCGAAAACACCGAATTGGCCAGAGTGCTCATCGCTCTGCGCGCGGTTTCGTTGTCATCGGCGGCCAGCGACTCGGCGAGATTGAAGTAGCTGTCATAGACCGTTCCCAACGCCTCAAGAAACGCCGCCGACAGCCCGGACACCCGTTGAGGGTGACCCGGCGTGGATTCCGCTCGGTGATCTTGACGGTCCATCCCATCGTGCAAGTGTCCCGCAGGCATGGCGCCGCCCTGTGGCGACATCATGCTGGGCTTGGCGCGGATCTGCAGCTCGCTGTCGATCTTGAAGGCCCCGTTGACGACGACTTCTTCGCCTTCGGACAAACCCGAAACGACGATGTACTCGTCGCCCGCGCGCGGTCCAAGTATGACTTCACGGCCTTCATAAGTCGGCGCGGAACGATCCGGGAGTTTGACATACACCACCGCCCGTTGTCCGGTAATCAGCGGCGCCGATGCGGGAATAACGAGGGGCGGTGTCAAGGTGTCTTTGGATATGCTGGCGTAACCCAGCGACGTTGCGCGTTCCAATGGCATACCGCAAATGCTGCATGCACCCGACGCCGTTGAAACGACTTCCGGGTGCATGGGACACATCCACTTGTCGGCCAATGATCGGTCGAGCACTAATCCCGAGGTCGCGATGTCGGCTTCGACGACACCGCGAACAAACATCCCCGGTTTGAGCTTGTAGTCGGAGTTGGGAACATTGACACGGACCCTGACGGTGCGCGTCATCGGGTCCAGAATCGGATCGATGAAGACGATGCGGCCCGTCACTACTTCGCCCGGCAACGCCGCGCTCGTGATCGTGACTTGTTGGCCGTAGCGGAGCCACGGCAGATCGGATTCATACGCCTCCAGCATGACCCAGACGGTCGTCAGATCGGCGATACGGTAGATCGGGTTGCCGACCATGACGTACGTGCCCTCCAGCGCCCGCTTGTCGATGACCACGCCGCTGATGGGGGCGTAGATCGTCAGCAAGTCCGACGGTGTGCCGCGTGCTTCGATCTGTCGCATCTGTTCATCCAGCAATCCCCAGCGACGCAGCTTCTCGCGTGCCGATTCGACCAGTTCGGTCGCCTGATCGGCCGCGCGTCCGGTTGCCACGTCGGTGACCTGCTTCGACCGCGCCACGGCCTGGAGCAACTCTTCCTGCGCGGCATACAAACCGGGGCTGTCGATCTCGATCATATGCTCGCCTTTGCGAACCCGAATTCCTGTGTAATCGACATACAGCCGCGACAGGCGACCGGGCACGAGTGCGACGATGTCGGCGACGCGGGTTTCATCGTAGTCAACCTTGCCGACGAGGCGCACAGTGGCGTGCGCCCAGCCCCGTCGGACCGGGGTAGTGACGATTTGCGCCAATGCACGTGCACTTTCGGAAACCGTCAACACTCGGGGGCCATCATCGGCACCACCGCCCTGTGGGACAGGAATCAAATCCATAAAGCAAATCGGGCACCGGCCCGGTTCCGGCAATTGAATCTGCGGGTGCATCGAACAGGTCCACATCGATGTTGGCGCCGATGCGGCGGCATCGTCTTCGAGCCCATGCGACCGCTCACTGCCTCCGCGCAGCAGATACCCGGCGACGAGCAGCATCGCGAGGATGGCCCAGAAAAACGGCTGCCGTCTTGCCGATATCCACCATCCCAGCCGTCCGGCGGACCGATGATTTTCATGTTGGGCGTGATCTGTCATCTGACACCTCACCAATCCGCGGACGCTTCGAAGGCGCCGCCGATGAGCATTCGCAATTGCGCCAGGCGCGACAGACGGTCCGCGCGTGAGCGATCCAGGGAGAGCTGAAAGTCCAGCAGCAGGCGTTCGGTATCGAGAAAACCGGAAAAATCGACATCGCCGGCTGCAAAGCCCGCGCGCGCGGCGTTGAGCGCCTCGGTCGCGCGCGGAATCAGCTCGTCGCGATACAGCGCGACCCTTCGTTCGGCGTCGTGATAAGCAAACAGTACACGGGCGCACTCGGCGGACAGCACGTTTTCCTGGTCGTGCCGTTCCGCCTCTGCGGCTCGCCGTCGCGCCTGCGCCTCCCGCCGTCCGGCGTTGTAGGAACCCCACCAGATCGGGATGTTCAATCCCACCATGGCCATGACATCATCGTCAGCCCCGACCGCGTCGTGTGCCGATGCGGATTGATCGCGGTCCATGTAGGTGATCCCGAACATCAAATCCGGGAGATAACGCCGCGCCGCGACCGATGCCGCGCGTTCCTCCCGCGCGACCATTTCGTCGAGCGCGAGTAAACGGGGGTTGCCGGACGCGGCCGACGCCAACACCTCATCGTCCGACAGGGCGAGTGACTCCGCCGGCAATTCCCTGGGCGCGGCAAGAGACGCGTCGGCCGGCCGCGAGAGAGCGGCGTTCAGTCGTGCGCGGATCGGCCGCGTCTCCGATTGCAGCGAAATCAACTCGTTATCGAGACGGTCCTGCTCAAGTTGCGCGCGAATGACATCCGCGAACGACCCGCTGCCGTCGCGATACCGCGCCTGCGCCACCGCCTCGGCATCGGCCATCAACTCGATCAGTGCCTGCGTGATGTCAGCCGACTGCGACACGTAGTAGTATTCGACATAGGTATCCACGACGTTATAGTAGAGCATATCAAGCAGGGCATGGAATCCTTCGCGCGCTGCGCGCGCCTCGTGCGCCGCCACCTGCCCTCTGAGGCCGAGCGTGCCGAACCACGGCACCATCTGCGAGACTTCGATCTCGCGCGGACGGGGTCCGACGCTGACGTCGATTTGTTCCAATAGAAGTTGCGGATCGGGCAGCGCGCGTTCCTGGGGGACGCGTTCAGTGGACGCATGCCAGCGATGATACGCGGCAACGGCACCGGGATTATGATCGCGCGCGTATCGCAGCAGATCGTAGAGGTCCGCCGACTCCGGCAGAGCATCGGGTGCGGTCGCCGGGGTTTGGGCAACCGCGACGGCTTTCGGCCGTGCGGAGGCCAGTTCGTCGCGCAGTTCCCCATACCCACTGCCGGCACAGGAGGACGCCAGGAAAGCAACCGCTCCCAGCGATGCGACCACCGATGGCGTTCGCCATCGGCACACGTGAGATACCGCCGTAAAGGTTCGATGTGATTCCGACATGGTCTCTTCTTTCACATTGAGCACGGGGTCCGTGTCAACAATCGGACGCGCGTGCGTGACGGCCACAGCCTCCGACAACGAGGCACAGGGCTTCGTGCCCGGGGGCAAAACTACGCGTCGCTATGTCAGAAGATCAGCAGCGGAGCGAACCGATGGCAATGAAGATAGGACAGGTGAATGGTGGAGCTGATGTGCTTTGAACAAGTCTGTTCACTTCAGTGAGAGTCACAATTGGAACGACGGGCGTCACACACGGAACATCCGCGCCTGCAGAACTCAGATCGCCCGCACGACCGGCCGTTTCGACCCGGTTCGCGCTCGGGGGCATCGTGGACTGGAAGACTCTGAGGCAGCACACGCTCGTTGAGAGGGCCGTTTCCGATTCACTCTGGACACAGGCCGCTTGATCCGACTCTGCCGTGGCCGTTTCCGTCTTGTTTGCGCAACAGCCCGGTATCTGTTCGGCGACGCAGCAGCAGCAGGGCTTCGTATCGGTGGTCTGCATCATCGTGCACTGGTACCAGATACGCGCCGGCGCGACGCTGGAAGCAAATACCAGCACCAAGACGATCAGCGAGCGGAAGTTTCCGTGCATGCTTTCTGACTCAGTTGCTGTCCAGACAAAACCTGGTGGAACGCGGTTGATTTGCTGTCACTAACTAATCCATCGGAACAGAACACAACTCCTTCATAATCTGTTCCATGCCCATCTAAGCCCTTGTTGCGCAAGGGCCCAGAGGACGAAACTACGGAACTGTCTCTGCCTTAAAGTCCTTCTCAAGCGCCTCGGTCGCATTCTTGAGAAAACGGGCGTCGACCAGGCAGGTGACCGCAGTGTTGGTCGCGGAGATCATGTCGATGTTGATCCCCTGAGCCGACAGTGTACGGAACATGCGCCCGGCGACTCCGGGCTGATGGTCGAGTTCATCGGCGACCAGACTGACCGCGACGACGTCGTCGCGCCGTCCGACCGGCCCGGCCTGCATCTCTTGTGCGATCTCCTTCAAAACGGCGGAAACCTTCGTGCCGTCGCGCCCCGCAACGGTCAGGGAAATATCGGTTCTGCCGGCTTCCGCGCCGGCTGCCGCCATCATATGCACGCAGACTCCCGCAATACCCAGCCGGCCGAAGACTTCGGCGGCCATTCCCGGACGGTCAGGTACGCCGTGCAGTGTGAACTTACAGATGTTCGAATCGGTCTCGATGCTGACTGCGCTCATAATGACGTCACTTTCGGATTGTCGTGCGTTGCACCCATTCAAAATAGGGCACGTTTCCAAAACATGCAATCCAAGTCCGGCTAACGGATCGTGATGGTAAATGGCATCTCATACGCGGTGTCGTCGTTGCTGAGACCGAGAGCGCGCGTCGCCAGCGATGCCAGCGCATTTCCGGTCAGATCGATTCCGGTCAGTCCCATGCCGGATAAGGAAAACAGCCGCCATTCCGGATCGGGAAGGACCTCGACGGCAACAGACTGGCCGGGACGGACACCCGCCATCCGCGCCGCCGCAGTGATGGCGTCGTGCAGATCGGCAAATCGATCGACCAATCCCAACCGCTGGGCTGCCGTCCCCGACCAGACGCGTCCCTGCCCGATGGCATCGACCGAATCGACCGGGAGACCGCGCCCTTCGGCCACCACCTCGATAAAACGCTCATATGCGCGTTCAGTGTACTCGCGAACCACGGCGCGTTCTTCGTCATCGAAAGTCTGTGAGCTGCCGAACAGATTGGCGTAACGGCCGCGGGTGACGACTTCGCGATCCAACCCGACTTTGTCATACAGCCCCGACAGATCGAGCTTGCCGTACAGCACGCCGATGGAGCCGGTGATCGTGTTGGGCATGGCAAAGATCGAGTCGGCGAGGCAGGCGATATAGTATCCGCCGGACGCGGCGACGTCTGCGAACGAGACGATGAGCGGTTTGCGTCCGACCGTGCGCTGCATTTCGCGCCAGATCGCATCCGATGCGACGATCTCCCCGCCTCCGGAATTGACTCGCAGCACGATCGCATCGACAGTCTGATCTTCGCGCGCTTGCCGGATCGCACGGCCGACCGACTCGGAGCCCATGACCCCTCCGGTCCAGTCGCTGCGATCCTTACCGTCGCGGATCGATCCCTCGGCAAAGATCACCGCCACACGCGGCGGATCGCCCCATTCCGAATCGTAATAAACTCGACCGGCAAATTCGCGGCCGTCGACCCACCGGGACACCCGGCCGATCTCGTCACTGACGATTTCCCGCAGTTCATCGGGATAAGCGATGCGATCGAGCATGCCGGCGTCCTGGGCATCGATGGAGACATAGGGCCCGTGTGCAATCCAGCCGCGCACGACATCCGGGGTCACCCCGCGCCCGGCCGCGACACCGTCGACCAGTGCCGTATCGAAGTCGTCGAGCAGACGGTTGACCGTCTCACGGTGCTCCTCGGACATCGATGTGCGTGTCAGAAAGTCGGATGCGGTTTTATAGTCTCCGACCCGTTCGAAGTCGGCGGTGATCCCGAGCTTGTCGAGCAGACGCCGTGCGAAGGTCACCTCGGCGCGCAGTCCGACCAATTCGACCGACGACACGGCCCCGGCCACGATCAGGTCAGCCGCGCTGGCGACATAGTATTCACCGTTGCCGATGCGGCCGTTGACGTACACGACCGTGTACTTGCCCGCATCACGCAGGCGCGCGATGCCGTGCCGAACTTCATCCAGCCGCGCCCACCCCATTTCAGGATCATCGAGCGTGATGACCACCGCCCCGACGACCGGATCGGCGGCAGCGCGCTCCAGCAGTGTCAACCAATCCAATGTCGTGGCCTCGGATCGTCCGAACAACTGGCGCGGCGGTTTGCGGTCGGGCACGGTCCCGCCGATGTCGAGCATGACCACTTCGCGCTCGACCCGCACAAACGGCCGACGCCGCGCCTCATGCAGTCCCGCATACATGACCCCGGCCTGATGTCCCTGCTTGTTGTCGAATGACGCCTGCATCCCGGCGATCAGTTGCGTGAGATTCAGTCGCCCGCCCAACGAATAGTTTTCGTTTTCATCGATATCGGCAAACATGGTCAGACCATCGGATGCCTCCCAACTCGCCGCCAGGCGGTAGGTCCCGTCGGCGACCCGTTGCGATGTGGTCTGCATCCAGTCGCCGCCGACGCGGAGTGAGCCATCGAGCATCTGCACCGCCGCCGAATAGACGAACTCGGCATCGCTACGGATCCCATCGACCTTCATGCGATTGTGGTTGTGCACGACGGCCGCCAACGACAGCCAGTCGGTGGGCTGATATAAAGCACCGTGTGTCCAGAAGTGCGACTTGTTCTGCACCGGATCATCCGAGGACCGCCACTGATACGATGTCCCCCAGCGCAGCGCCGAGCGCGCACCGCTGGAAAAACCGGCGGAGTACGCCCGTCCATCGGCGAACACCCCGGCGCCGAGCCACTCGACGCTCATCCCGAATCCTTCGGCGGAAAAATACAGGGCGTCATCACCGGTCATGTCCGGCGGAAAGTCTGTATCGGTATAGCCGTGGTAATAATTGAGCGCCATGCCGTTTTGGACACTGAGCGCGGCGGGATTGAAACGCATCGCCGACGGTCCCTCGGCCATCGCGGCCGGTGTGTACGGCAGCAGCATGTTGTCGCGCGGGAAGGTTTGCCCCCCCTGCGCAGCCGCGCCGCAGATGGAGAACGAGACAACCGTACAAACGGCGACGATGACGCGCGCCGGACGCTTGAGACTGGACATGACACCCTCCCGTGAATGAAATCGGCAGATTGTTGCCCCCCCTGACCCCTGGACCGTGGCACCGGCCCGCTATCGACCGGGTGCGGCAACCTGCCCGAATCAGATGCCGGACACATTGATCATCCCGCGACCGGTCACCTCGATATCGACGACCCCCTCGCCGCGTCCGGCAGTTCCTTCGATGCGACCGCTGCTTAACAGGTGTTTGTGGGTTTGCAGTTCGACGCCGCGTGTGCGAATCGAGCCGCCCTCGCCAACGCTCATCTGAAACCGAGCCGAGACGGCCGATGGCAAGGTTACGGAGACCGGGCCGAGGTCGGAGGCGATCTTAAGCTGCGCGCCGGAGAATTCAGTGATCCCCAATTCGACCGGCGCGCGCCGGCTGTTCAGCCGCGAGGCCGCCCCGACCAAAACGGCATCGTCGATTTTGATGAACCCGGAACTTTCGACGACAAACGCCCCGGCGATACCGGAGATCTCGATGGCGCCGGACTCATTGACAAATCGCGCGGCGCGTTCGGGATCGGCGATGGCGTCGGAGACTTTGATCGTCGCGTAGCTGGTCTGCGCGAAAATGGCGCCGCGTACCTGGGTCAGTTCAATCGGCGTGAATGATCCGCGCAGATCGACTTTTTCGCGCACATCGCGCAGCTTGATCAGGCCGAACTCGGTGTCGATGCTCACCGCGCGCAACGGACCTTCAAAGTCGTAGTCGAAATGACGTGCGTCGACGTCGATGGCGAGATTGGGCGGCAGCAGGATTTCGACATTGCACCGCACGCTGAAATCTGTCCCTTCCCAGGGAGCACCCGGCGGCGAGTCGAAATTCAGCCGCAGATCGCTGCCGTTGCGCTCAAGCCGCACGTTGACCGCGCGGTCGAACACTTCGGCCGCCGCTGGTGATTCGGCCCTCAGGATTTTGGACACATTCACGCGCGCCGTATCCGTGCTGGTCACGGCCACCACGATTTGCCCGCCGAGGTTGTGCGAAACCGCAATCCGGAGTCGATCGACTCCGGCAATCGGCAGGCGTTGCTGCCACTCGGTCATGAAACGTCCGCCACCCAAGCTCTGGATTTTTGACGCCTGAGCATGTACGCAGCGGGAAGGCATGCCGGTCGATAGACCCAGAATACACATCACCAGCGCGCATTTCATCAGTCGGTCGAGTGACATTGGCATACGGCCCCGTATAGTGGGCAACGCCCGAGTCAAGTTACGGAATCGGTCTGCGGCAGTTGCAACTGTTATTGGGGCATCTCTCACGTTTCGACGTGTCTCCGCAGCCGATCCAACAGCAGCGCACCGGCGACGCCGGCATTCAGCGATTCAACGCCGCGCGCCAGGGGGATGCGTAGACGGCGCACGTCTGGCGCACGCCAGACCGGATCGAGTGGTTGGGTTTCACCGCCGATGACCAGTGCCCATCCACCTGCCCGCCCGACGTCATAAGATGATGCGCCCGCGTGCGCATCGGCGACGAGTACATCAAGCTGTCGTGACTTCAACCAATCGCTGACGACTCTGGCCGGAACATCAATGTACACCGGAATGCGAAAGACCGCCCCTGCCGTGGCGCGGAGCGTTTTGGGGTTGGTCAGTTCGGCACAGTCGGGATGCAGGATGACACAATCGACACCAAGCCCCGCCGCGGTGCGGATCAGTGTCCCCAGGTTTCCCGGATCGGAGATTCTGTCACACACCAGAACGGATCGAATGGATGCGACATCGCCCTGCGGTGGCCAACTCGGCGGCGACCAGCGGACCACGGTCGCAATACCGGCGGCATGGATCGTGTCGGCAAGCTTGTCGAATACGGTGCGGGAGACAATGAAGACAGAATCTTTGACATGCGGCGATTGCAGCGGTAATTGCGCCGCGGCCCGATGCCCTTGAGCGTCGTCGGCAATCAGCACGCATTCGACATCCAACCGCACGGTCAATGCCTCCCCGACGAGGCGGACTCCCTCGAGGAGGATGGCTCCTTGCCGACGGCGTCCTTTCTTCGTCGACAATTCGCGCACCGCTGTCAGTCGTCGCGGCGAGATGTCCGGCCATTGACTGGGCATGGCGTTCCTTGACGCACTTAGGGAAACGGTACGGCGCAGCAACGGCAACACGATTCTCTCGCATGGCCAGGGACGGGCACTGCCGGGGAAGTGCCGTTGTGCGCGTGGGGCGATTCTTCTTACTTGCCCGCTTCATGTCGATCCTGACCCCCAGCCGCCGTCAACTCTTCGCCGAAGTTTGGAAACTGGCCTGGCCCATTGCGGGAGCGAACTTCCTGTTGCGTGGCGCAGCCATTGTCGACACCGCGTTCGTGGGCCGTCTCGGTCAGATTCCGCTCGCCGCGCTCGGAATGGCGCAGATCCCGTATTTCCTGTCGATGGCGGTCGTGCGCGGACTGGGTGTCGGTGCACAGGTGTTGGTGGCGTATCACACGGGCGCGCGCGAGCCGGACCGTCGCCTTAAAGTTGCTCGTGCCGTCGTTGTGCTCTCGGTATTGGTCGCGGCCGCCGTGGCGGCGCTGCTTCTGCCGGCGTCCGCGACGATCCTGCGCTGGATGGGCGCGGATCAAGCGACCGTCGGCGAGGGCATGCGGTTCTTGTATCTGTACTACGCGTTCTTCGTTTTCTCAGGGTTGTTCTTCGTCTTTTCCTCGATTTTCCAGGGCGCCGGGGACGCGCGCACGCCTCTGTATGTCACGATCGGCGTCAACGCGCTGCACGTCGTGGTTTCGTATGTATTCATCTACGGCGAGTTCGGCTGTCCCCAGCTTGGTATCATGGGAGCTGCACTGGGGCTGGGAATCTCGGAACTGGCCGGGACAATCGTCCTCGCTGTCTTGGCAATTCGACGAGGCCTTTGGGGCGGCGGATTGCGCAACCTCTCATTGGGCGCGGCCAAAGCGGTTGGGCGGCTGGGCGGTCCGACCGCAGGGGAACGTCTCCTGGTCAACGGCATGCAGGGTTTCTACCTGCGCATGATCACCGGATTCGGCTATGCCGCCATCGGCGCGCATCGCATCGGGGTCGACATGGAGGCGGTGTCGTTTCTCCCGGCACTCGGATTCGGGCAAGCGGCGACAACCCTGGTCGGACAGCGTCTCGGCGCGGGAGACCCCGAAGGGGCAAGACGCGCGGGCTGGATGACCACATGGATCGCACTGGGATTCATGTCGGCGTTGGGACTGTCCTTCCTGATCTTCGCACGGCAGTGGATCGGGCTGTTTACCGACGATCCCGAAGTCGTTCGGCTGGGTATGCACTTCTGCGTTGTAGCCGCCGCCATTCAGGCGCCCTTGGCTTTGGCGCTGACCTTGGCCGGCGCGTTGCGCGGCGCCGGTGAGACGCGCTGGGTGATGATGATGCCGCTGTTGGGCGGGTGGCTCGTGCGCTTGCCGCTGGCGTACCTGTTTGGCTATGTCCTGGGTTTCGGACTGTGGGGCGTCTGGTGGATGATGTTCGCCGACTGGCTGGTCCGCGGCAGCGTGATTGCGATCAAGTTTAAGACGATGAGTTTCCGTCTGGCGGACAAAATCGGTGCGCCCACCCCTGCGCCCGTGGTTGCTACACGCGATTTGGCGACATGAGCGATAAGCAGCAGTGCGATTCAGGCAATGCGGGAGATTTCGTCGGCAGACATCGGGCGTTGGATATCGAATCGGCGCATGTGATAGCGGACTCCGCCCTCGGAGATGCCAAGTTCGCGCGCGGCGGCGCGCTGATTCCAGTCGTGCCGATGCAGGGCGGCGAGAATCTGTTCGCGACCCGGCGGCATCACGCGCTCCGTCACCGTGGACACGGTCTCACGGGCGCCATCGTTGAGCCATTCAAGCAAATCGTCGCCGCATAAGACCGGATCGAAGCTCGGCCCGATACGCGCCAGTGCCGCCATGCGTCCGCAGATATTGCGGAGTCGGCGCACGTTTCCCGGCCAACGGCACCGCTGCGCACGCACGAACCAACCGGCCCCTTCGAGCATCGCGCGGTATCCTGCGGGGAACCCGAAGCGTTCGAAGTAGTACTCCAACAGCGGACGAATGTCTTCGGTCCGGTCCCGCAACGACGGAATCGTCAGCGGGGCCTGTTCGAGTCGATAGTAGAGGTCCTCGCGAAAGCTCCCGCACTGGACATCAACCCGCAAATCGCGATTCGTCGCGGCGATCACGCGGACATTCAGAGCGATCGGACTCGTTTCACCCACGGGGCGTACCTGGCGCGTCTCGAGGAACTCCAAAAGCTTGGTCTGAGATTCCAAAGACAGATTCCCGATTTCGTTGAGGAAGACTGTCCCGCCGTCGGCCGACGGCAACAATCCCTGATGATCCTTTCCGGCGCCGGTGAATGCGCCGCGCCGGTGGCCGAAAAGTTCACTTTCCCACAAAGACGGCGACAAGGTCGCCAGATCGATTGCGACGAACGGTCGGTCGCGGCGAGGGCCGGCATCGTGGATGATTTTCGCGAGGCGATCTTTGCCGACCCCGGTCTCGCCGGTGATGAGCACGGTCATATCGGTCGATGCCCAGCCGGAGGCGAGTTCCATGACGTGTTTCATCGCGGGACTGACGGCGATGAAATCCTCATCCGGCCGCATCGCGATTGGGCCTTCGCCATCCTGATCGGACCCCGAATCCGATACCGACACTAAACCGGCCAACGCATCGCGCACCTGATCACGCCAGTATCCGATGCCGACGGCCTCCGTGAGGCGTTGCGCCTCGAACAAAACAGCCAGCCGCTCGTGGTCGGGCAAAAGCGGCGGCTGCGCATAGCGCAGACAGGATTTGACCAACTCGAGGCGCGCGCCGATCGTGCGCAACAACTCCACTGATGCCCGGTACAGATCGCGCGCACTGTCGGTCTGCCCGAGGGCGCAGGCGGTGTCGCCCAGCGCCCGTTGCACTATGGCGACTTCGATTCGTTCGCCGATCCGCTGGAGACATGCCAGCGCCTCGTCCCCGGCAGTCTGTGCCCGCGCGTAGTCGCCTTTGGCAACCAGCGCCTCGGTCAGGATACGCCCCGCCTGTCCGACGACCGATTCGTCGCGGTCGCCGGTCGTGGCAATCCGTATCGCACGCTCGGCGTATCGAACCGCACTGTCGGGATCGCCGGTCGCCAGCGCCAGCTCGGCCGAATACTCGCACCAGGCGCCCTGTTCGCGCTGGTGGGCCTTATAGAAGACCGATGTGTTCAGCGACTCGAGAATCGTCTTCGCTTCGTTGAATTCGCGCAAATGCGTGTAGAGTGAAGCGGCAATCAGTTCGGTGCGGAGCACGTTCAGTTCGTCGCGATTCGCGAGTGTAAGTTTGCGGGCAAGCGGGAGACGTTCACGTGCTTCAGCCAGCCGACCCGACCACATGAGCGCCAATAGCCCATTCATCGACGCCGCCAGTTCCTCACGTGGCAGCCCCGCAGAGCGTGCCTCCGGCATCGCGCGCGAATAATACTCGAGCGCTCGGTCAAACTTCGCGCGATAAAAATAAGTAATGCCAAGCCAGTTTAGCGAGCGCACTCGGCCGAGAGGACTTTCACATCGACGATGCGCATGGTATGACATTTCAAAATACTCGCCGGCATTTTCAAACTTTCCTTGCCGATAGCTTGCCAGCCCTGCCGCAAAGCATGCGCGGCCATACAACTCATGCTTTTCGGTAGCCTCGGTCGCCTGCATGATCCGCGCGGCAATCGAGTGAGCTTCCCTTTGCCGACCGGTAAGCGCAAAGCACTCCGCACGCAGCGCATCGGCCCAAAGCAACTCCGAACTACTTTCGGTTTTGAAGGATGACAGGATTGCCAGTACGCTGCCATAGTCACGAAGGCGTAACAACGCTTCGGCTTGCAGCAGTACGCTTTCCCCGGCAACCTTGTTCACGACTTACTCTCCCCTACCGAAACTGAGCCGCGAGGAGTGCTGTGTGGATGATGGCATTGGTGGATTTAGTATTGGCCAATACGCTATCGTTAACGTCCCCAGTAAAGGGAGAATGACGACACGTAGCCGTCCCGTCTCGGACTGCGGCGGAGCAAGTTCTGCCCGCAGACCATTGTCCGGATGTCCCGAGAAATACCCCCGTCCCGGCGTCAGCTGATTCTGCCGCAGATTCCTGGCGTCCGCCGCCGGCGTCAGCAACACCAACGCCGTCCCCAGCGCGGCCGCGCCGCGCACAATGTACTTCTTCATGCTGGTATCAGTCCTTTCGTGGTCGCCTCGCCCTCGGGCGGTGCCTAGCAACCTGTAGTCTCTAATGCATTTACTCGCCACTTATGCCGATCATGTCAAGTTTCTTTTGCGAAGTACTACGCGCAGCGACCGAGCACTACGCGAGCCGAACGATAGAGAATCGTCTGCAGAGTATCGATCGTCACCCTGCGGGAGAGACAAACGACTGTAACTCAATCAGTTTCGGAGCCGAGATAATCGGTGATGTTTTGGCACGGGCGTTGCTTAGTGCGGCATCAGACCGCCGCGCCACGGCCCGGCGCGGCCGTTGAACGGGCCGCAAGCGTGGGATGCCGACCGCGCATCCCGAGAACAACAACTTGTTACGGGAGGAGAATGACATGCGAGCGGGCACAAGAGTAACATGCGCGCTGACTCTTACAGCGTTTCTACTCGATTACGGATGCAGTCGCTACTCTGATACTCCCACCATCGATCCGGTAGGCCCCGTCATGCCAAGCGTCGCATGGGAATCGGGCCAGGTGCAGGTTCTCGCGGAGCCGGACCAAGTGGATTCCCGGCTCAGAATAATCACTGTGCCTCTCAGGGTCAGCCGCGATGACGGCCCAGAATCTACTCGGCTGCTCCAACTGGCTCCAAGTCACGACGGTATCGAACGTGGATTCACGGCCAGAATGTCTGATAATGATGGAGCTCTCCTTGTGAGCGTCACCCAGCGTTGGAATCAGGATCCAGACGGCACTGTTCACTACTTCCTCTCCGAGGAATCACCGACCGATCGACTTGAGTTGCGCGCCACCCGGTCAGGTGACCAGACCGTCGAGTCGTACCGCTTCAACGGGCAGAGTATCCGTCTGGAGTATGAAGTCGGCGCTCCATCGATGCAGTCGGCACAATCGGAATATGCTGCGTTTTACGAGCATCAGGTGGATGCAGGGCTTGCGCGAAGGACGCTGGAAGCCGATAATCCGGATGGACGCGCCATGATGACCCTGCTCGCCGACGCGGCATTCGCCGAGTGGTTGCGACCGTTTGTCCCCGCCGTTGCCGACGATCCCGTCGTCCCGCCGGGCATGGATTGCGAGTACAGCTGTATCTGCCGAATCGCCTCCGCCTGCGTGTGGATCAAATGTAGATTCGGAGGCGGATTGTCAAATTTTGTATGCGTTTCGTGTGGGGGTGTCTCGATTGCCTGCTTAATCGCGGACTTCTTCCTGTAGGAGCACGACACGATGGATTTGGCGGCCAACATTCTTCAACTCACGGGGTTGTTGATGTACTTCGGCGCGGCCCTGTTTTTTCGGCAGCCCGGGGTCCCCTTTGTCTCCTTCAATCCGCGCGACTGGAGACCGCTGTGGCACCCCGACGCCGCAAAGAGGATCCGACCGACCGGATTGGCGATGATGTGGTTCGGTATGGATCTGTTCAGCATGGGTTTGGCCGTGAAGTGGCTCCCGCGCTGGCTGGGCTGAGGCGGAGTTGTGCAGCTTGCAGGGATAGCGCGCTCATTCGTTCGCGTTGATTCGCATACTGCAAGGGGATTGACATGGCATCGATCACTTCCGCCGTGATCAGACAGGCCATCGCCGCATTGGCAGCAGTGGCGCTGTGGACCGGCTGCACAACGGAGCGCGCGCTCACCCCGCACATCGCCGGCTACAACCTCTACGTCAGCGCCGGGCCGGAGGGCACCATCTACGTCATCGACGTCGCGTCGCGGGCCCTCATTGATTCGATCCCCGGCTTGGGGCTGGTGAGCCACATGACCGCCTCCGCCGACGGGCGCTGGCTGTTTGTCGAGTTGACCCTGGAGGGAGACCGGATCACGCGCACCTGCCGCATCGATTTGCGGACGAAGCAGGAGGCCGGAATCCGCGAGGACCCCTACGAGCACTACCTGATCGCGCTGGACGACGAGAACCTGCTGGTTCGTTCCGTCTGCGACATCGAGTTGATCGACATGGACGACTTCCGGACGGTCTTTGTCGACACCGTGCTGGCGTTTTGCTGCTATGCGCAGCCGCCGCGCGGGCGGCGCCTATTGGGCTACGTTAGGGCCATGCTGCCGCAGGCAGTAGTTTACGATGTCCGTGAACGTCGCGTCGTGAAGACCTTTACACCGGTCGCGCCGGGCGGCGATACGATTACCATTTACCAGGGCGTCGTCCACCCGACCCGTGAATGGGCGGTCTTCCTGGGTGTCGATGAGCGATATCACGCTTGGTTTGTCGTGTACGACATCGGCGCCGACAGCATGCTCTATCGACACGCGCGCGTATACGCCGCGGGCGAAGTTGCCGTAACCCGCGATGGCACACGCGCCGTCGCGACCGATCCGGGTTCGCCGGTCAACGATCCGGTTCGGATCGTCGACGTATACGACTTACAGGGACTGACACATCTGGCGCGTTACGGCCGTGACGATGGCCTCACTGCAAACTCGCAGATTGACTTAGTCGAGGAACGCGATGTCGCAATAGTCGCCCCCATTCAAGGATGGACGACAGGCCCGATCTGCGTGATCACATTGGATACTCCATCCATCGAGTTGATTAATCCGGTGTACCTTACGGGGATCGGCGGCACGGCGGTCGGGCCCAGAGTGGACTGATATATGATTTGCAGTGCTATTCGCCGATCGTCTGCGAGCGTTTGTCCCGGCGGCCGCCGATGTACCGGAATTGCCGGCCATGGGTTGTGAGTACGAGTGCATCTGCAATATAGCCAGCGCTTGTGCATGGTTGAAGTGTCCGTTTTTTGGCTGGTCGAATGTCGTCTGCGTCCCTTGTGCGGGCGTCTCCATCGCATGTACGATCGCCAACTTCTTTATTTAGCGAGGTGAGTGATGGAACTGGCGTCAAACATTCTGGTGCTCGTCGGGCTGCTGATGTTCCTGGGCTCGGCCTTTTTCCGTCGTCCGGGCACACCCTTCGCCTCCGTGAACCCACGCCATTGGATCCCGATCTGGCGCCCCGAGTTCAGGCAGAGGCTTCGTCCGCCCGGATTCGCCATCCTGTGGGTTGGATACGCAGTATTCTCGATCGGGCTGGCCCTCCGGTGGCTACCACGCTGGTTGGGGTGATTCCCCCAGCGAGCGCAGGCATTCTGAATCCGATACACCGGATGGACGCGCCATGATTGCCCTGCTCGCCGACGCGGCATTCGCCGACTGGTTGCGACCGTTTGTCCCGGCGGCCGCCGATGTCCCGGAATTGCCGGCCATGGATTGCGATTACAAGTGCATTTGCTCGATCGCGACGCTCTGCTCGTTCTTCAAATGCATCTATGGCGGGGGCCTTCTCAACTCTATGTGCGATGCATGCGCCGGTACGTCGTTGGCGTGTGCGATTGCTGACTTCTTCATCTGAGGGAGCTGTCATGGAAACAGTTGGCAATGTGTTGACCATCTTGGGAGGGGTTGTGTTTTTCAGTTCGGCACTCATGAAAAAGCCCGGGGTCCCTTTCGCGTCCCTCAATCCGAAACACTGGAAACCGATGTGGCATCCAAAGGTGAAAGAGTCGTTTCGACCTCCCGGATATGTCATGATGTGGCTGGGGTTCGGCGTGTTCGCGATCGGACAAGCGCTGAAGTGGCTGCCACGGTGGCTGGGCTGACACGCGTCGTCGACGGCATCTTCGCAATTGAACCGTGAACGGACTGCGACGACTCGGACACACCGGAGTAAGTTTTGCGTAAACCGCTAAGCACTTCGCATAGTCACTACGCACTTCGCACCGACGACTTCGTACTTCGCGGGCGCGGTCCCCTATCATCGGCAATCGATCGCACGTTCGACTGCCACTGTCGCCGCAAGTTGTTGACGGTCAATCGCGCCGGCGCTTGCGGTCCTCGTAGCTGATCGGGCACAACTCTTGCTGTGCCCCCAGCGCCCGTTGTTGCGTGCCTCGACAGCGTGCAGAGAGTGCGGAGTGTCCGGGGTCGGGTTGCATTCGCCCGGCCCCGAGGCAGAATAGGGGACGCGCGAGCGATGATGGTCCGTTGGCGCAAATGGCTGTTTCGGGCATAGCTGACGCTGGTGGTACTGTGGGGGACATTCTCCGCGGTCGCAGTGTTCGCGCTTCGGTACGGACTCTTTGTGCCGGAAGATCCGCCGCGCCGTCCTGCACTCGGCAGCTTCGTGGATCCGCGGCTGCATTTGGTATGCGGGAGCCGAATGGAACAGGCGTACGCCGAGACGAGGTGATTGGCTTCGCATTGAGGTCAATTCCGCGCTGACGGAATACAGCCGGCTGGGTTGGCTTGGTGAGCGATTCTGGGAATCGGGACTTGTGCGAACCGTCTCAGGCGAGATCGTGTACGACGATTTGACTCGGTCCGAGCGCTCCTTCGGTTTACTGATGGGGCTCAGGGGAACAATAGCCGGCGGACAACTGGGCGGCGACTATTCATACCGAAAGCTATCGGGCGCCCTGTGGCTGGCACATTCGTATGGCCGCATCTGGAGTTCGTGGGGGATCGCGGACGGGAGCACTCCCAATCAGACCCTCTACGACCTCGGAGCCGATGGCGGGCTCTTGACGGTCCCGGTTTGGAACCAGTTGGGAACACGCTTTTGGTCGTCGGGTCCGGAGGGGCGAATCGATCTTTGGCGGCCGGTCTTCGGATACCCGTTCGTTATTGTCGGCGGCCCAGGTGAGCTTCGGGGTCCTGTCAGCGAGGGAGGTATAGGGTTTGCGATATCCGACCCGGCTCCCGGCGGAATCATCCTCTGGCGGCTGCATCTCGACTGGCCGTTTTACAGTACGTACGGGGATGGCAGTCGGAGCGGTTGGGAATGGAAACGGCTCGCCGTGCGGCTCCAGTTCGATGAACCGTTCGTGAATCGAATAATCAATTACCGTTACCTCTGATGCGGATGGATGGTCCCACTGGCCGGCGACAGGTTGTACATTGAAGTATGAATGTCGCGGATGGGCCGTCGATCATCCAGCCGCAGATGCCCGCGCATCAGCCGCTGTACGATCTCTGCGAGGCCTACGACATCGCCTTTGATTTCCGTGATTTGTCGGCGGAATGCGATGCGCTGGATGCCATCTGCCGCGCGCATCGCGGCGGCGCGCCCGCGTCGTTTCTGGATGTGGCCTGCGGGCCGGGGTATCACTGCATCGAGTATGCCAGGCGCGGCCTTCAAACGGTTGGGCTGGACCTTAATCCCAAAATGCTCGACTACGCCTCGGCGAAGGCGAGGACCAATGAAACCTCGGCAGAGTTCATGCTGGCCGATATGCGCGATTTCAAACTGCGGCAGCCAGTCGATCTGGCCTTCTGCGCGATGTCGTCGTTCCACTATCTGTTAACCAACGAAGACACCCTCGCACATCTGCGAACTGTGGCGCGGAATCTGACACCCGGCGGCCTGTATGTCATCGAGGCGGAGCATCCGCGCGATGTCTTTCGTGTCGGTCAATCGTTGCAGCACGAGTGGGAGTCGCAACGCGGCGAGACCATTGTCCGCTCCTCCTGGGGCAAACCCGACGACCCCTTCGATCCGATCACACAGGTCTGCACCACCACAGTCCGGCTTGATGTCGTGAAGGGTGGCGGCACCGAGAAGTACGAGTTTATCTCATTGAACCGCCATCTCACGCATCAGGAGCTTCAGCTTCTGATCGCCGCCTCCGGCGTCTTTGAGCCGGTTGCCTGGCTGGGCGTGCTCGATATCGCCCACCCATTGACCAATGAGAAGGCGTCCTACCGGATGATCCCGGTTTTGCGCAAAAAGTAGGGGGGCTCAGCCCAACGACGACTTGGTCTTGCGGAATCACTGCATACCGGATTGATTCTCGCATCGGGGCAATGACCCTATGGAGGTGGAGCTCATGAGAGTCAAAAAGCGCAACTTGGTCGCACAGGTACTGCTGGCCATCGTCACGTTCGGAATTTACACGATCTATTGGTTCCATCAGACAGCCACCGAGCTGAAGGGGCTCGGCAACGACGCATCGGCGAATCCGACGTTATGGACCGTCATGCTCTTCATCCCCATCGCGAACATCTTCGCGATGTACCGATATTGCGAGCTGTATGAGAAGGTCAGTTCCGACAAGATGAACAAGTGGTTGACGTTTCTCTTGTGGATCGTCTTCTCGCCGGCCGTCTGGTTCATCGTGCAGACCGAACTGAACCGGCGGGCGACGGCGTAGCATTACGCGGGTGACGCGGTTGCCGCTGCCATCATGCGCCTACGGACACGGATCGCAGAACGTCGTGTCCGGGTCGGCGGCGTAAATCTTGATGGGCCCACGTCGACTCCAGCGAGATTGCGGACATTCGTGTTGATGCACTTCACAGTATCGAGCGTTCCTTAGGCAAGCCCTGCTGTCGATCCCGTTTGGGGGACCAAAGGCTTGTCCGCCTCCGGCGGACGGTCAGGGCCACGCACCGAAGGCATCACCAACAATGCGTCGTTCCCAGAGCACCGGCGACGACTCCGAACCCAGTAGAGTCCGCGCCGGGCAATAGGACATACTGCTCAATCTCGAGGGACGGAACCCGCAGAGTATAAACGGGCCCGCCGCTGGCACCGTCGGCCGGAGGTCCGACGACCAAATACTTGTCGTCGCGGATGAAGCGGACCTGCCCGGGCCGCTGGGGGCCATCAAGTCCGGTCACACGCTTCAGATGAGATATGTTCTTTAGGTCAAAGAGATCGAGGGTAGGAATCGATTCTATGAATCCTGCTCTACTCGGATCTGTAACCGCAGCTAGGTCTGCTTCTCGGCTGAAGGCTATGTCTCCGCCGGAATAGACGAGCCGATGCCTCAATACTGTCACCCCTGTTGCTATGTCGAGAATGAAAAACCAGGAATTGGCCGCGACTTGGTAGAATCCGATGGCGAGGAGGTATCGTCCCTGCGGTTGAACGACCGCCGACTGAATCGACACGGCTCGACCGGATTCCAATCGGGGCACGTACTGTCCGATACATGTGCGCATCGTTGGAATGAAGATCATTATAAGCGTGTCATCGAGTACGTCTAAGTTATTGCCAACGACGACCCCAGGGATCGACTCATCCCTCAAAGATGCCTCCCCCAGCTTCAATGTGTCTGGGACAGGGAGCACTGGGGTTCCATTGATTGCAGAATAAACCGTATCGCCGTCGGTGACAAGCTCACCATCGCTGAACAGAATCGCCCTGTAGGTGTCGCTGGGACGTGACCATTCAATCGACTTTGTTGTTGCGTTTATCTTCGTTAGATCGGTGCCTTTCCCCTTCGCGGAGAGAGTCGCGACATAGATCGACATTCTATTGGCTGAAATCGCCATCTCATAGGGCAGACCATTCAGTGGGATCGAGTCGATCAGCGCGAGAGTTTCGCTTTCATATGTGTAGAGAAAGTTGATTCTGGCATTCGGTTCCTTCTTCGACTCCGGACGGCCGGCGCCATAATAAAACACCTCTGGAGTCGAGGCAGGTTGCAAAGCTCTCTCTTGAACACACGAAAACCATGGCCCGATTATCGACGAAGTGCCGACAATGAAAGTCCCTAATACGCGGCCCGAGAATACCCAGACGCGGTTCGCCATGTACTCCCGTTTTCTCAAGTTATACCTAACTCCAATTCCTGTTTTTGTCCAAAAAACTCTCCTGGGGCTTAAGCCCCTTGTTATGATTGGGCGGCATACTGGCAAAACGGGACGGCCCCAATAGGACCGTCCCGCTTCGTTTATGAGACACGAATGAAAAGCCGAATCAACGCAGGTCGTCGAGTTCCTTGCGGAGGTCGCGCAGTTCTTCCCGCAGCTCTTCGAGGGCCTCTTGCAACTCCTCGCGCAATTGCTGGCCTTCCTCGCTGTTCCAACTGCGACGTAATGCGCGCATCTCATCCCGCATCCGGCGACGGGAATCCTCGTCCCAGTTCCAGTGCATGTCGGCCTGGAAGGGCTGGACGTGCATGCGCGGCGCGCCAATTCCCGACCAAGTGTCGTAGGTTTCGACACTCACATCGAAGGACTTGTCCGCTCCCTGGCGTTTGATCGTGACGGCGACGGTCTCGTCGTCGTCCTTATCGGCGATCGCCTTACGGATGTCGTTGATGTCGTCGACCTGCTTGCCGTTCATCTTGTAGATCACATCCCCGGCCATCAACCCCGCCTTGGCGGCGGGCGAATCCTTCTCGACCTGATTGACGAGGGCGCCGCCTTCAACGCCGTAGGACTCGGCCAATTGATCGGAAAGCTCATACAATGAAACCCCGATACGCGAGGTCGAGAGCTGTCCGGTCGAGAAACCATAGACCCGCGGCGGAGTCGGAGCATCGGGTGGTGTGGGCGTGTCGAAGTCGAAGTCAAAGTTCATGTCAGGGTCGCCGAAGAATTGGAAGTCCCCGCCCTTGTCCTCGCCCATGACGACTGTGACTGTCTGCTTCTTGCCGTCGCGAACGATGACAATGTCCTTGTTGGAATCGGGCTCTGACCAGTCGATGAGTCGCGTCAGACGCCGTACCGAACTGGCATCCTTGCCGTCGAATTTCAGCACCACATCGCCGCGTTTGAGTCCCGCCTTCTCGGCCGGGGAATCCTCGACCACGCGGGTAATCAGGACCCCTTTGGTCGACGTCAGATCGTTGGCCGCCGCCAGATCCTCGTCGATCTCCTGAATGTAGACCCCCAAATACCCTTCATCGCTGCGCGCCTGAGCATGCAGAGTCAGAACCGCGACCAGGCCGATAACGACCAGCACGCCTCCAACCGCCGCCCAGGAACGTCCCGCTTTGACATTCGTCAGCCGCGTCATTGCAGATCCTCCTGTATCATGTCCCGGTTTTCGCTTTTGAGCTTCATGGCAACCGGGTATTTTGTACGGCCACCGCCGGGCGCGGTTCCGTCTTTCTTCAGCCGGATATGCCGAAGAGAATCAGTCGGCATCCGGTGTATGGTGCCGTACCGGAATGCGTTGGCTGCGGGAAGACAAGCGCGGTCACCAGGCGAAACCCATGAGGATTATGACGATACCGTACGAGATCAAACGAGTCGGCCTGTTTTCCGCGGTCAAGGCCGGGTTTCTGATCGGCGCGATCGGCGGATTCTTGCTCGGGTTGGTGGGCGCGCTGTTTGGGTTGATGGCATTAGACAGCATTGCGCAAATGGGGGTCGATCCCGACTCATTCGCCGAGGTGTTCGAGTTTGTCAGCGCGGGTATGCTCTTGTTCTTTCCGCTGACAACCGCATTCGGCGGTGCGGTCGCGGGGATTATCGGCGGTTTTCTCGGTGCGGCGATCTACAATACGGGCGCGCGATTCTGGGGCGGGCTGGAAGTCGAATTGACGGATCCTGGGCAAGCGCCCTCCAGACAGACCACCGCAGCCCGCCGCCCCCCCAGCGAGACAGAGCCGACTTCGGCCGCGCCACTGCCCTTGGGAGCGATAGTGCCGCCGAAACCCGCGCCAAAATATCCGGAAACTTCTTCGCAAAAACCGCCGTCGACGCCGCCGCTCTTTGAGTAACCAACCTGTCATGTCAGACCCTGTCCGTGTCCGCATCGCGCCGTCGCCGTCGGGACATCTGCACGTCGGCACCGCGCGCACAGCCGTGTACAACTGGCTGTACGCCCGACGGCACGGGGGGACATTTATCCTCCGGATCGAAGACACCGACCGCGAACGCTCCTTCAATGAATACACGCGGTCGATCCAAAACTCGCTGCGCTGGCTGGGACTGGATTGGGACGAGGGGCCCTATTTTCAATCGCAGCGCACCGATCTGTATCGCGACTGGGTTGCGCGCCTGTGCGACAGCGGCCATGTCTATGAATGCTGGGCGACGGCCGACGAATTGGAGCCGGTGAGACAGGATGCGCAAAAGCAAGGGCATGCGCCCCGCTTTCGCGCGATCAGCGAGACGCTCACCAACGAGGAGAAACAGCGCCGCCTCGCCGTGGGCATTAAACCCGCCTGGCGACTGGCGATTCCGGACGGACCGGTTCGATTCGACGATGTCGTCTACGGCACGCAGGAACGCGCCGGGACCGACATCGATGAGTTTGTGGTGGCGCGCGGCGACGGCACTCCGACCTACAATTTCGCCTGCGTCATCGACGATTCCGACATGAGCATCTCGCACGTAATTCGCGGCAACGACCACATCACCAACACCTTCAAGCAGGTGCTGCTCTACGATGCGCTGAGGATGGTGCGGCCGGTGTTCGCGCACTTGCCGTTGGGATTGGGCAGCGACCGTCGTAAGATCTCCAAACGCGAAGGGGCGACCTCGATCACCGAATACCGCGACGCCGGGTATCTGCCCGAAGCGCTCCTCAATTTCCTGGCGCTGTTGGGGTGGTCGCCGGGCGACGACCGTGAGATTCTGGCACGCGAGGAAATGGTTGAATTATTCTCGCTGGAACGCATCAACGCTTCCAATCCGGTCTTTGATCTGCAGAAGCTCGAATGGATGAACGCCGAATACATCCGCGCGCTCGACGAGGCCGACCTGCTGCAACGGGCGCAGCCGTTTCTGGTGTCCGCGGGTCTGATCGGCGATGCGTACGATCGCCAACGATTGCAGTCTATTATCCGTGTGCTACGGGAACGCATGCGGCGGCTGACCGATGTCGTCGAACAGGGGCGATTTTTTTTCGATGCGAACTTTGAATATGATACGGAGGGTGTTCGCAAACAGTTCGAGCGCCCCGGTGTCGACGGCAATCTGAATTTGCTGCGGTACCGTTGGGAAATGATCGGCCCCGACCGGTTCAACGCCGAAACAACCGAGGCGGCGTTGCGCGCGTTGGCGGAGGAGTTGGGACACGAACCGGCCGACCTGATTCACCCGCTGCGGCTGGCACTGTCGGGACGCACCGGCGGTCCGGGACTCTTCGAGATCGCAGCGATTCTCGGACGCGACGAATGCCTGCGCCGCATCACGCGCGCCATTGACTACATTCGCGGCGGCAGGGCGGGTGCCCCATGATGATTCGCAACCGGATCGGACCGGGCCGTTGGCTGTGCGCGCTTCTCGGCGCGTTGGTGGCACTCTGTCGCCTCACACCCTCGGCCCACCCAGCCGAACGGATGCCGGAGATCATGCAAACGTTGCTGCGCATCTTTCCCGAACATGATGGCTGGTTTATCGAGGAGCCGTTGGGATTACATCCCAAAACTCCGCAGCAGGCCCAGCAGTTTTTTCTGTGCGAACGAATCGTTGTCCCCGATCTGAGCGCGCTAGATCTGGCGGTCGGCAAGCTTCTGCAAGCGGCGCCCCTGTTGCCCATCAAGAAAGTCACGCGCTATGACCGCGACCCCGATGCGCCGGGCCTGGTCGGCTTTCGCGGCGTCTGGTGTGCCACCGAGGATAAAGAGCTGCTCGGCGTCAGCGTCCTCACGCCACAGCAGAATCGCTTCTTGATCTGGGCCCGGGATCGTTACTTTCCCGCTTTCGACAACGACAGCATCCAGCCCAAAGTGCGCGATTGGTATGCGCGGTCAGTCGGGCAATACCTCGCCTCGCTGGACGCAGGCGTTCCCGACACCGAACCGCCGGTCGCAGCATCGCGCACCCTGCCGGAATGGATGGATTTGTTGAACGCCTCGAACACGACGGACATCCGTCTCCTGACAAACGAAGCCCAGCGGGGCGACAACACCGAGATCAAGGCTTGGGGACTGCACGACCTCGTGTCGTTCACGCCGACGCGTACCGCGCGTGCGCGATTCGCCGCTGATGCGCCGGACACGCTGTGGGAAAGTCGTTACGCACACCGTCTGCAGCGACAACTGGAAGCGTTCGCATCGAGCGGTCGTCACGCCAAAGACATCATATCCTTCGGAGCCGATCCGGTTGACTCCACGAGGGTCCGGTCGCTCGCGTCAGGGTTATATGCCTTTGCGGTCGATCGCTTCGGACGCGTACGCCTGATTGAACCGGCAGGATTCGATGCCACGCCAATCCATCTGGCGGCCGGGGTGGCGGATTGGCAGGGGCTGCTGTTTCCGGCGGCGCCTGTCCTGACAGCGGGATATCTGCAGATAGAGGGCAGCGAGCACGGAGCGCGTCTGCTCCGAATAATCAGTGAATCTCCATTCAACTGCTACGCGCCCGATCACTGGTCAGGTCTCTCCGATTTGTATTTGGAATCAATCGGGCATCTGCTGGGTGCTCTGACGGCCCACGAGCAAAACGGCCTTATCTCGCTGGATGAGTTGACCATCTCAAAGTGATCGCATTGCACATCACTTTGTGTTGAATACCGGCATGAATGATTCAGTCGACAGCCGCGAGCCGTTGGCGGCGAGGATGCGTCCGCGGACATTGGCGGAGTTTGTCGGGCAGGAACACCTGATCGGCCCCGGCAAACCGTTGCGCCGCGCGATCGAGTCCGACCGCATCGGCTCGATGCTGTTCTGGGGGCCGCCCGGATCCGGAAAGACAACGCTCGCGGCGATCATTTCGAAGATGACCGGCTCGGACTTCATCAACTTCTCGGCGGTGCTCTCGGGAGTCAAGGAGGTCCGCGCCGCGGTTGAACGCGCCGAGAAGCGCCGCGCCTTCGACGGCGGCCGCACCATCCTCTTCGTCGATGAGATTCACCGGTTCAACAGAGCCCAGCAGGATGCCTTCCTGCCGCATGTCGAGTCGGGTACGCTCGTGCTGATCGGCGCCACTACGGAAAACCCGTCGTTTGAGGTCAACTCAGCGTTGTTGTCGCGACTGTCGGTGTGGATGCTGCATGCGCTCTCCGAGGACGATCTGGTCACGCTCATGAAACGCGCCCTCGCGGATGCCGAACAGGGATTGGGCGAGTGGAAGATCCACTCTCCGGACGAATCGCTGCGGCTGATCGCGGCGCTGGGCAACGGCGATGCGCGCCGCGTGCTGATGATTCTCGAGGCGGCAGCCGATGATCTGCGCCATCGGGCCGAGCCGGATCGGACGCTCACGGCGGGCCTGGTGCGCGACATCGTGCAGCGCAAGACCGAGTTGTATGATAAGTCCGGCGAAGAACATTACAACCTGATCTCGGCGCTGCACAAATCTCTGCGCGGCTCCGATGCGCAGGCGGCGCTGTATTGGCTCTATCGGATGCTGGAAGGCGGCGAGGATCCGCTCTACATTGCACGCAGACTGGTGCGATTTGCGTCGGAGGATATCGGTCTCGCCGATCCCAGAGCATTGACCGTCTGCATCGCCGCCAGGGATGCGTACCATTTCCTCGGCACCCCCGAAGGGGAACTGGCCCTGGCCGAGGCGACGATCTATTTGGCCTGCGCGCCGAAATCGAACGCCGTGTACCGCGCCGAAGGACAAGTGCGCCGGGTCATTGCCGAGAACCCGTCACTTCCTGTCCCCATGGTCATCCGTAATGCCGTAACGCGCTTGATGAAGGACACCGGCTACGGGAAGGGGTATCTCTACCCGCATGACAGCGACGAGGCGATTGTCGCTCAGGATTATCTCCCTGATGCGATCCGGGGACAGGCATTCTATCGTCCCACCGATCGCGGGGAAGAAAGGGCCCTCGGTGAACGGCTAAGCCGTTGGGAGAAAATGAAGGCCGAAATGAGGGAGAAGCCCGCCGCGACTGACCCACCGTGAATCGGGATCGGTTTCTGGGTTGAGGAAGTACGCCGCCCGGTCGAAACACCAATTATCGCTGGACGCCGCCCGTGGCAGCGATTAGACTCGCGTTAGCCACCCTGCGGGTGCAGGTCAAGCCCGGGGCGCCTCCCGCCGACACAAAGGAGTGGTTATGGCAATGTTCAAAGGAAAAGACGACGACACCGGCATCGCCCCAGACGGGGGGAGTAATATGAATACGATCATCGGTAAGGATACCACTTTCTCCGGCAATCTGGAAGTGTCCGGCACTCTCCGTGTCGACGGCGTGGTCAAGGGCGAAGTCAGTGTGTCCGATACGGTTGCTGTCGGGCCGACGGGACGGGTCGAAGCCAATGTCAAGACCAAGAATGCGGTTGTCTCCGGCACCGTAAAGGGGAATATCCACGCCTCCGAGCGCATTGAACTGCAGGCCAAGGCCAATATTATCGGCGATTTGATGACAAAGTCGCTGATCATCGAGCAGGGCGCCGTCTTCCACGGCAATTGCAAGATGAACCAGAACTTGGGCCAATCCGGTGTTGAGCGTCCTGTGCCCGTCAAGAGCGACTCGCTGCCCGTGAGCACCGCTCCTAAAGCCCCCGCTTTTACAGCCGAAAAAACACGATAAGGGCGGTCTGCCGTTGCGAGGGATCGGCAACGGCAGTAATCGGTAGCAATCCGGCACCGAAGCGACCCTGCGGCCTCGTGGACCGGGATCGGTCTGCGGCCAGATCACGCCGGTGGCCGCCAACAATCGATGATCCGGGAGTCTGTGTGACCTCTCTGGCTTTTCTGCCCGTCATTGCCGCGACACTCTTCATCGTCGGGATCCTGGCATTGGGCTTTCTGCTCTGGCAGATTCTGCGCAGTGCCCGCATGACCGACCGGGAACGTAAGTACCAGACCGGGATCTGGCGATCCGATGTTCGTCGCGCGGCGGCGGTTGTGGGAGGGCTGCTGGTCATCGGCGTGGCCAATCTCGTCTTTTGGCTCAGCAGCGAATTGAGAGCGTTTTCACCGGTCGCACCCGGCCTGCCCATCGGGATGGTCGGAGTGATCAACGAATCCGACGGCGTACCGCGTCTGGTGTTCAGCTCGATCGACCGCCATGGCCGCGAGATCTACGAAATCGTGCCGGTCCGTGACGCGGCATTCCGGATCGCCGGCGAGCGAATCCACTGGGCGCCGATCCTGGCATCGCTGGGTTTGGACGATTTTGCCAAGGTGACCGAAGTCAGCTTCCATCCGGAACCCAGAGACGGAGTCCTCACGTCGGCAACCTACCACACAAACATCCGAAGTGGTCCGACACGTCTGTACCGGCAGCTCGGCCGGTTCCGCAAATGGCTGCCGTTTGTCGAGGTTCAACGGCTGCAGTCGCCCCCGTACAACTCCAACGAGGAATTTTCCGCCCAGCTTTTCGTCGACACGACCGGTATCACTCTGCAGTAATCCGCGCCGCCGTGCGTGCGGTGAGGAACTCCCGTGCGGCGATGCTGTACCAAGAGTCACGCATGATCTCCCCATGCTCACTTGGGGCGACGGGAGCGGCAGGCCGGACGGCCCCCAAGAGGGGAGCTGCGGCAAAGCGGTTGACCGGACTGTCTGAAAACGACGATACTAATGGATTGTGTCACGCGGGGTTGCATGGCCCCGACATCCGGTCCAACGACATCCTCGCCAAGGAGCGAACGCACCCATGTCCGACAGTGATCTGCACGCCGTTGAAGACCTCAAATCGTCGTATGCCGCGCTCAAGGCGGAAATCGCCAAGGTGATCGTCGGCCAGAATGAAGTCATCGAACAATTCCTGATTGCCATGCTCTCCAATGGGCACTGCCTGTTGGTCGGTGTGCCCGGTTTGGCCAAGACGCTGTTGGTCTCGACCGTGGCAAGGGCGCTGGACCTGAAGTTCTCCCGCGTTCAGTTCACCCCCGACCTGATGCCATCCGACATCACCGGCACCGACATCCTCGAGGAGGATCACACCACCGGCAAACGCATGTTTCGGTTCGTCAAAGGGCCGATCTTCGCCAATATCGTGTTGGCCGACGAAATCAACCGGACTCCCCCGAAAACCCAGGCGGCTCTCCTGCAAGCGATGCAGGAGCATGAGGTCACCGCCGGCGGTGAGACATTCCGTCTCGATGAGCCGTTTTTCGTGCTGGCAACGCAAAACCCCATCGAGCAGGAGGGAACCTACCCCCTGCCGGAAGCGCAGTTGGACCGGTTCATGTTCAATATCTTTGTCGACTATCCCGACGAGACCGATGAAAACACCATCGTCCGCACGACGACCTCGGCGGCGACTGCCGATCTGCGTGTGGTGATGACCGCCGAGAAGATCAAGGCGCTGCAGCAGTTGGTCCGACGCGTCCCGGTCTCCGATTATGTGATCTCCTATGCCGTCTCACTGGCTCGCGCAACCCGTCCCAGCGCCAATGGCGCGCAAGCGTTGCCCTATATCAAAGACTGGGTATCCTGGGGCGCAGGGCCGCGTGCAGCCCAATATCTGACCTTGGGCGCCAAATGCCGTGCCATCCTCGATGGCCGCCCGACCCCGTCGGTCGAAGACGTCCGGGCAGTCGCCCGTCCGGTCCTGCGTCACCGGATAGTGACATCGTTTAACGCTGAAGCCGACGGCGTCGGCACGCTCGACATTGTAGAACGCCTGCTCAATGACGTGAAGGCGAAGGAGTAGGGCCCCAGTCTCTGTGCATCTTGGAGTGAGCTTGCTGACCGCGATCTGATACGCCCCATGCCCACCACCGACTACCGAAAATTCCTCGATCCCGATGTCATCTCCCGGCTGAAGTCGATGGAGCTGAAGGCGCGGCTGGTGGTCGAGGGGTTCATCACCGGGCTGCACAAGTCACCCTATCATGGATTCTCCGTCGAGTTCGCCGAGCATCGGCAATACATGCCCGGCGATGCGATCCGTAACATCGACTGGAAAGTATTCGCCAAGTCCGACCGCTATTTCGTCAAAGAGTTCGAGGAAGAAACAAACTTGAAGTCATACATCCTGCTGGATGCTTCGCGCTCGATGCACTACACCTCCGGCAAGATCAGCAAGTTCGACTATGCCGCCAGTTTCGCGGCCGCGCTTTCATTTCTGATGCTCAAGCAGCGGGATGCCGCGGGCATGGTCGTTTTCGATGAGCGAATTCGTCACTATGTCCCGCCCAAATCGGCCTCCGTGCATCTGCACGCGCTGTTGACCACGCTGGCCGGTGTCGAGCCGTCGGGTGCGACCAATGCCGCCTCGGCCCTGCACGAGATGGCCGAGCGCATCAAACGGCGTGGACTGATCATCGTGCTCTCCGATCTGTTCGACGATCCCACACGGGTGCTGGCCGGGCTGAAGCACTTCCGTCATCGGAAACACGAGGTGCTGGTGTTTCACATCCTCGATCCGGCCGAACGTGATTTCACTTTCACCGAAGAGGCATTGTTCAAGGATCTCGAAACCGGGGAAGAAATCTCGACACTGCCCTGGCAGATTCGCTCGGAGTATCAACGGTCGCTGCGCGCGCACGTCGACCGTTACCGGCGCGAATGCCGCAGCGCCTTTATCGACTATGTACCGATCGACACTCAGGTCCCGTACGACTTTGCGTTGGTCTCGTACCTGTCCAAGCGTCAACGTTTGTTCTGAACCGATTCAACTGATCCGGAAGGCACCAGACTGATGGCCAAGACATCCAAAGCCGGCGCCGATGGTCCGCTGGTCGGCGCGCACATGTCCATTGCCGGCGGCGTGTTTAATGCCGTGCTCCACGCCGAGACGGCCGGCTGCGATTGCGTGCAGCTCTTCGTCAAATCGTCGAACCAGTGGCGCGCCAAACCGCTCACCGAGGAGGAGGTCGCGCAGTTTTCCGCAGAGCGCAAGCGCACCGGGATCGATCCGGCGATCGCGCATGCGTCGTATCTGCTCAATTGCGCGTCGCCGGATGCGGCGCTGTGGGAGAAATCACGCGATGCGCTGCTGGTCGAATACGAACGCTGCGATCAGTTGGGGATCGCCGGACTGGTGTTCCATCCGGGTTCCCATATGGGCACAGGTCCCGAACAGGGGTTGGAACGCATCGCCAATGCGATCAACCATGTGCTGTCGAATACGCCAACGGGCCAGACGCTGATCCTGCTGGAAACGACCGCCGGGACGGGCGCGCATCTGGGTGCGACATTTGAAGAACTCAAGGCGATTCTTGACAAGGTCGATCGCGGTGAACGCGCCGGCGTCTGCCTCGACACTTGCCACATCTTCGCGGCGGGATATGACATCCGCACCGAGAAGGGCTATAAGGACACGATGAGCAGTTTTGATTCGGTCATCGGCCTCAAGCGGCTCCATGCGATCCACTGCAATGACTCAAAGTATGATTTCGGCACGCGCAAGGACCGTCACGAACATCTCGGCAAGGGCTTTATTGGCCCCGATGCGTTCGGGTTTCTCATGCGCGATCCGCGTCTGAAACGTGTCCCCAAACTGCTGGAGACGCCGAAGGACGAAGCCGGCAAATTCGACAAGATGAACCTCGCCTTCCTGCGCAAGCAGGCGGGCGCGAAACCATAATCGCACGCGCTTGCATGCTGTCAATGCATCACCCAAAACCCCGATCGCTGCGGCCGCTGGTACTGTGCGCTTTGCTAGCGGTGTCTGCGCCCGGTTTGGCTCTCGCCCAGAATCCGGAGCGGACACAGCCGGGAACCCGCCTGCTCATCTCGGTGACCGAGCAACTCGACGCCGACCCGCCGGAGTCGCAACGCATCGATTCGCTGGACGTGGTCATTCCGTTGGGACGCGAGGCGACACTGCATGCGGCGAATTTCACGCTGTATATCACGGCCACCGAGGCGGGCTCTGAGGCGGTCAGTCTACGTTACGGACTATACCGGTTCGGCCCCAACCCGACGCCGCTGTTCGAGGACGTCCACGTCGAGTACGGCGTTCCTTTGCTCATCGATCACGTCTCCGGCAAGGGGAAGTCGACTTACCGCGTTTCGATTCTGCCGTCGCGCGTCGAATTCGTCCCGTCGCGATCCCTGTCACCGAACGACACGACCGGCTGGCGGGTGGCCCCGGCGACGTATCACGAGTTCTTTGCGACACAGTTCTCATTGGCGGTCTTTCATGCCGACCGCTTGCGCCCGATTCTTGAGAACGAGTACAACACACTGCGCGATACGTTCAATCTCACTGCGCACGGTAAAGTCAGCTACTATTTCATCGATGGCGTCTGCGATGAGTTTCCCTTCGACGACGCCACCGGCCTGTCGGTCGATCCGTCACGCAACCGCGTCGTGTCCCGCTATGACGCCGATGTCAGCACGGTCAATGTGCAGGGATCGATGCTGGTCGGCCTGTATCGCTGGTGGGGATACGCGCCGGCGCTCCTGGCGCTGGGCGCATCGGCGTATGCCGATCTGTCCGACCACGAAATCCTTGGCGACTGGGCCGCCGGACGGCGCATTGCCTTAGACTCGATCGCGACGACGATCGGTTTTAAGCGGCGCGATCCGACGGCTGCTTTACATCACGCCGCCTCGTTCGTGCGCTGGCTGATCGCGACGCATGGTCGCGGTCAGTTCCGGGACCTCTACGACCGCGCCACCGATCTGTCGGTGCACCGCGCCGTGTGGTCGGTGTACGGCAAGACTCTCGGCGAGCTGGAAACCGACTGGGCGCAATACTTGAACGCGCGAACGTTTTCTTCCGAGGAACTCTACAATGAGGCGATACGGGATCGTTACTACCATCGGCTGGAGCGTTCGCTGCGCCTGCTGGAGGAAGCGGTGACGGTCGCGCCGTTGCCGGAGCCGACGGTGCGCCGCGATCTGGGATACGCCTACGGACACATCGGCGCCTGGGAAAAATCATCGTCGGCATTCTACTGGCTCTACAAGCGTTTCCCACAGGAGTTGTCGTATTACACGCTTTTGGGCGAGGCGTATTGGGCGCAGGGCGACTGGGTCAATGCGGCGCTGGCCTTCAACGCGCTGGTCGAGCAGGACAGCATCAACGGACTGGCGTTCTTGCGCTTGGGGGACATCCAGTACGACCGGCGCCGGGTGGACTCGGCCGTGACGCTCTGGCAGCGGGGACTGGTGTCTCGAACCGCGCCGCGCACTCACGCCGATCTGCTGTTACGCATCGGCCGGAGCCTGCGTGATGACCCCAAAACTTATTTGGCACGGCCGTATTTCGTCGAGGCGCTGACGATCGTCAATCAGCAATTGGAAACAAACTTCGGCGATCCGGGTATCTGGGCACAAGCGGCGGAAGCGCTCATGGAGCTGGACAGTCTCGATGTCGCGTTCCAGCACTTGGAAGCAGCCGCCTACATCGCCGATGCGGTGGTCGACCGTGCTCACATCGCGCGCCTGATCGGCCAATGCCACGACCGACGCGGTGAGCGCGCGCTGGCAATCGAAGCGTACGATCAGGTTTTTGCGATGCCGTCACCCTACGCCGAACAAGTGGCTGCGCGCGACTTGATCAACAAACCCGATAACGGGCGTCGTTTGAACTGATGAACTTCTTGAATTCCGCCATCCTCGCGGGACTGGCCGCCGCGCTCGTGCCGCTGCTGATTCACCTGCTGAATCGGCGACAGCTCCGCACGGTCGAGTTTTCGTCGGTGATGTTCCTGCGCGATTTGCGCAAGACGCGGATGCGCCGCCTCCAGTGGCGACGCTGGCTGCTGTTGACCATCCGCACGCTGATGATCGCGCTGGCGGTGCTGGCATTTGCGCGTCCGGCTCTGAAAGGCGGGTTGTTCGCCGCATTGGGTTCGCGCGCGCGGACAACAGCCGTGCTCGCCGTCGACCGTTCCGCCTCGATGGCGCTGGAAACTCCCAACGGCACGGCCTACGACCGCGCGCAACGTAAGATTGCCTCGATGGCCGATCTCTGGGGTGAAGGGGATGAGGCGATTGCCCTGCCGTTTGACATCCACCCGCCGCCGACGCTGCCGCCGACCGCCGATATCGCGGCCCTGACCAAACGTCTCGCGGAAACACCGGTCGGAAATGCCGGCACCGATGCCGGCGCGGCCATCACCGCGGGGCTGGCCGCCTTGCGGCAGTCGGAGAATCTCAACCGCGAGTTGTATCTCTTCAGCGATTTTCGCCGCGAGGGATTCATCCACACGACGATCGCGCCGCCGCAGCCCGGCGACGGGAATGTGACGATCTATGCGGTCGACGTGTCGGAACCGGGTGCTTACGACCTGGGTGTCGGCCGGGTGAATCTTGAAAACCAGTTGATCGAGCCGTTGTCGCCGTTTCGTCTCAGCGCCACCGTCAGCAACAACACTGATGCCGACGTCGACAAACTACTGGTCAGTCTGTTCATCGACGGGCGACGCATTGCCCAAAACACCGCCAACGTCGGACCGGGCGCGAGTGCAACAATCACCTTCGATGCGGCGGTGGAGTCGCCGGGGGTGCACGATGGCTTTGTCGAGATCTCCGCCGACGACAACACGCTCAACAACCGCCGGTATTTTGCCGTGACGGTCCCCGATCGGATCAAGGTTCTGCTCGCCGCCGATTCTCCGTCCGGGCGGCTCGCGGCCGGTTTGGCGCTGGCGCCCGATCCGACGGCGCAGCGTCGCATCGACGTCACGCATGCGACAGTCGATGATCTGCCAGGGACTAATCTCTTCGATTTTGATTGTGTAGTGATCACCGACTGGCGTTCGCCGCAGCGCGCGGTCGTCGATCATCTGACCCGTTATGTGCGCGCCGGAGGGGGAGTTTTCGCGGTGCCATCGTTCGATGCCGACACCACGTCATGGAACATGCTGCTGGCCGGGCCGTATTTCTCGCGCCGCCTCGGACAGCCGCCGTCATTGCCGGAGCCCGATCGGTACTTTGTCTGGGAAGACTTCGACTGGAGCCATCCGATCTGGTCGGTCTACGCCGAGGTCAGCCGCGAGAAGATTCCCGAGCTGCGCTGGTATGCGATCTTCCGTACCGAAGGCGATGACGTCGGGCGCACGTTGGTCCGCTTTTCCGGCGGACGCCCGGCGCTGCAGGAAATCCACCTCGACGCGGGCAAACTGTTGGTCCTGTGGACGCCGATGAATGCGCCGTACACCAATTTTCCGTTGCGTTCGATCTTCGTACCGTTCATGAACCGGCTGGCTGAGTACTGCGCCGCCGATGTCGGCGAACGGCGCGGCGATTTCCTGGTCGGCGAACCGATCAGCCGCGAATTGACGTCGGCGCTCTCGGCCGACGCCGTCCTGGAGGTGATCGCTCCCGACGGCAGCCGCCTGATGCCAGGTATCGACCGGGGAGCGACTCAGGTGCGCATCACGCTCGACGGTCGTCCCGATCCGGGAGTTTACCGTGTGGTGGCCGGCTCCGGCGGCGATGCCGCCATCGATGCCTTCAGCGTCAACCTCGACCCCCTGGAGACTGCGCCCGCGCAAATCAGCCGTGAGGAGCTGACGCGGCGGCTGGAGGGATATAACGTGGTCTTTGTTGACGGCGAGGAACCATTGACGGCCGCCGTCAATCAGATTCGTTACGGCACCGAGATCCGTCCCGCCTTCCTCTGGGCGGTGGCGGCGCTGTTTTTCCTCGAAATGCTGGTTGCGCGCACGCGCAAACGCGAGATGCCGCTCTCCGGGGATGCGATCGGTGAACCCGTGCGCGCGGCGGCGATCGCCGCCGAATAGCCCGCCGGTTTCCCCAGCACCGGGATTCCAGGTGCATGTCCGATCCCCGATCCGCTTTCTTGTCTCGCATGATTCTGGTCGCGCTCCATGGAATCGGCAAACGCTACCCGACCGGAGTGGTCCTCTCCGGCATCGACTGGGAGATCAAGTCCGGCGAGAAGATCGCGTTGGTCGGGCGCAATGGCTCGGGCAAGTCGACGCTGATGGGCATTCTGTCGGGACGCATGACCCCCGACGCCGGAATCCGGACGCTGGGGCGCGGCGTGCGCATCCTCGAGCTGGATCAGATTCCCGACCGCACGATCGAACAATCGTTGTTTGAGTATGTCCGCGATGCCCGCGCCGACATCCTCGCGTTGCGTGCGCGTCTGGATGAATTGACGCGGGCGGTGGCGGCGGCTCCCGACGACGAAGATCTTCACACGAAGCTAGGCGGGGCGCAGACGGAGTTTGAGCATCTCGGCGGGTACGATCTGGATCGACAGGTCGAGGTAACGTTAGGCGGCCTGGGTTTTCCGACCTCGGCATGGCGACGTCGGGTCGGCCTGCTCTCCGGCGGCGAACGGACCCGGGCCGAGTTGGCCCGGTTGCTCCTGCGTCCGGCCGATCTGTTGCTGTTGGACGAACCGACTAATCATCTCGACATTCCCGCGGTCGAGTGGCTGGAGACATTCCTGACCGAATCGACTGCCGCGGTCGTGCTGATTTCGCACGACCGCGTCTTCCTCGAGCGTTTTGCCGGAAGTGTCGTCGATCTGTCGCACAAGGAATTGGAGTTTTACGATGGCGACTACGTCTACTACCGCCGCGCCAAGCCCGAACGCCGCGCCCGGCAGCAGAAGGCATTTGATCTGCAGGCGGCCGAGATCGCCCGTATCGAAGAGTTCATCGTCAAAAACATTGCCGGACAGAAAACCAAACAGGCGCAGTCCCGCCGTAAAGCGCTCGGCAAGCTCGAGCGTCTGGAGCAGCCCAAGGGCGACGGCGCGACGATGCGCCTGCGCTTTGAAGCCCAGCGGCGGTCGTTTCGCGAGGTGCTGATTGTCGAGGACCTGAGCAAATCAATCGGCGAACTGACACTGTTGGACAATGTATCGTTCGCCTGCGAACGCGGCGACAAGATCGGCGTGATCGGCCCCAACGGCTCGGGGAAATCGACGCTCCTGCGTATGCTGATCGGCGACGATGTGGATTACGATGGCACCATCCGCATCGGCGAACGGGTCAACATCGCCTACTTCGACCAGCATCTCGCGACACTCGACGGCACCGGCACTGTCATCGACGAAATCTGGAATGCGCACCCGCAGTTTGAGGCCGGACCGTTGCGCAGCTATCTCGCGCGGTTTCTGTTCACGGGCGATGATGTCTTCAAGAATGTCGTCGACCTCTCCGGCGGTGAGAAAAACCGACTGGCGCTGGCGCGGTTGATGCTTACGAATGCGAACTGTCTGGTGCTCGATGAGCCAACCAATCATCTCGATGTCGACGCGCGCGAGGTGCTCGAAGAGGCACTGGCGCAGTTTGAGGGCACCGCCATCGTCGTCAGTCACGACCGGCGATTCCTCGATCGCTTCACAACAAAGATTCTGTATGTCGCCGATGGCGGCGTTGCGATGTCGCTGGGAAACTACTCCGACTGGTCTCATCGGCAACAACAGGACGCCGTGTTACGTGCAGCAGCCGAATCGCCAAAGGAACCATCCGACGCCGCGCAACAGTGGCAGGAGCAGAAGAAAGCCCGCTCCGAACAGCGCCGCATTCAGCGCAAGCGAGAAGAGATTGAATGCCAAATCGCCGAGACCGAACGGGGTTTGGAAAGAATCGAAACCGAACTCGCCGACGAATCCAGCGCCCGCGACTGGCAGCGGCTGGCAGCGTTGACCGAAGAACGCGCGACACTCTACGAGCGGCTGACCGGATTATACAGCGCACTCGAAGAGTTCACGATCTCCGATACAGAAGGGCCTGCGCCGTGATGTCTCCCGCCCTCGGGTAACGGTCCTATCACGTCACGGACCTCCCAGTTGCTGCAGAACTGTCTTCTCCCCACGTCGAAATTGCTTCGAAACCGTGGGCCGCCTCTGCCTGCGGGACTGCTTCTCCACCCACTGCCGGAAAAACCGCCCCGATTCGATCTCACGCAGCAATCGCCGCATCGCGCGACGCGTGCCCTCTGAGATGATCTCCGGCCCGGCAACGGCTGCGCCATACGCTGCGGTCGGCGAGATGGCGTCGTACATCCCGGCCAATCCATCGCGCTTGATCAGATCGACGATCAGATCAATTTGATAGACACATTCGAGGTACGCCGCATGCGGCGGATGCCCGGTGCGAACCAGAGTCTCGACGCCTGCCTGCAAGAGCGCACCCAATCCGCCGCAGAGAACCGCCTGCTCACCGAACAGATCGCCCACCGCTTCGAGTGCAAATGTCGTTTCGATGGCGCCGGCGGAAATGCAGCCGACCGCCCTGGCCAGCGCCAGTCCGATGGGACGTGCCCGTCGGCTGGCATTCTGATACACAGCGAAGAAACAGCCGACACCGTCGCGCTGTCCGCGCAATTCACGGAGTCGTTTGCCCGGTCCCAACGGCGCAATCAGCACAACATCGACGCCCTTCGGTGGTTTGACCATGCCGAAATGCACCGACGATGCGTGTGCAAACACCAGCATCTGCCCGGTTCGGAGATTGGGACGAATGTCGTATGTGAACAGACGCCCGTGCAGATGATCGGGGGCAAGGACGAAGATAATGTCCGTATTGCGAACCGCATCTCTTGGTGTGACGACGGCCAAGCGGTCGCGACGGGCGGCACGTCGCGAACCGCTGCGTGGCGGTAGCCCGACAATCGGCGCAAATCCCGCGTCGCGCAAGTTCAACGCCTGCGCGCGTCCCTGGGCGCCATATCCCAGAACGGCGATGCGTTTCCCTTTTAGCGGTCTGAGTGGCGCAGTTCGTATGACACGCATGGCCACGATAACTCAGGATTCATTCTGTGCCAGTCGGCCCTGGGGCCGACGGTCATCGCGCAACGATGAGATCGCGACGAACGAAGTCGCCCGGGTCATCGACCCCCGGCCCCCCAGAGGCTGACCCGCACACTTCGCCACCAGCAGGCCACGGCCATCATAGCGGACAAATCGTTACGACTTCAAGCTGTGATTGGAAATTCGCTACTCGTAGCGCAGCGCATCGATCGGGTCCAATAGCGCGGCTTTGCGCGCCGGGTACATCCCGAAAAAGATGCCGACCACCGCGGAGAACCCGAATGAGAGCAGGACCGACTGCGGCGAGACCAGCGTATTCCAGCCGTAGAAGCGCGCCAGCGCCACCGTCAGCCCGATCCCCAATGCGATGCCGACGATCCCACCGATCACCGCCAGCGAGGTCGATTCGATCAGAAACTGTGTCAGGATGTCGCGACGGCGCGCGCCCAATGCCATGCGCACGCCGATCTCGCGCGTGCGTTCGGTGACCGAAACGAGCATGATGTTCATGATGCCGATCCCGCCGACCAGCAGGGATACGAGCGCCACCGACGCCAACAGCGCGGTAAACGTCTGCGTGGTCTCGCCCAATGTGGCGCTGACGTCGTTGTTGGAGCGTACCGAAAAATCGTTCTCCTGGCCTTCAGCGAGATTGTGACGCCGCCGCAGGACATTCTCAACTTCGACCGTCGCCAGGTCCATCAGACTCTCATCGGCGACGCGCAGCGTGACCGACCCGTACGTGTCGCGTCCCAACACACGATAGAGCGCTGTCTGCAACGGCACTAAAATCATGTCGTCGGGATTAAACCACCCCTGCGATCCCTTCTCCTGCAGCACGCCTTTGACCGCGAAGTTGATGCCGCGAATCTTGATCGTGCGGCCGATCGGGTCATCTTCGCCGAACAGATTATCGGCGACGATCTTGCCGATGACACAGACGCGCTGCCGTCGCGCGTCATCAGAAACCGTGAAGAACTCGCCGTTGGCGACCGGCGAATTGCGCACCCATTCGAAGTCGGCGGTCGTGCCTGTCACGCGAGTGTTCCAGTTTTTGTTTTCGTATTTGACCTGATAGGAGCCGCTGGCTTCGGGTACGACGGCGGTGATGGAGGGACACTCCTTCGCCAACGCATCCGCGTCATCCTGATCGAGCGATTCGACGGCGCCCGCTGCCAGTCGCACATGCCCCATCATCGAAGCACCCGGTCGAACAAAGAGCAGATTGGCGCCCAGAGACGTGATGCGATCGGTGACCGCCCGCTGGGCCCCGGTGCCGAGCGCCACCATGGTGATGACCGCGGCCACTCCGATGATGATCCCCAGCATGGTCAGCGCCGAGCGCATCTTGTTGGAGCTGAGCGCGGTGGTCGCCACACCCATGGCTTCGCCCAGACTGATGCCGGAACCGACGCGTACGCCTGTGTCTGATGAGCTCATGTGCTCCGGATTGCCTCAGCGGGAGCGCTGCATGCCCGGCACACTGCTGCGTTCGCGCATGCGGTCACGAAAATCGGCGCGTTGCTGCAGGGCGCCGGAAGACAGATTGTAGAGAACGGTATCGCCCTCGGCCACACCCTCGACGATTTCGATGTCTTCGTAGTTGGACAGGCCGGTTGTGACCGGGCGCCACTGAGTCAGTCCGTTGCTCCGTACTTCGACGGCCGGTCCCATCCGGCCCCCACGACGCGGCGGTCCCTCGCCGGCAATCGCATCGCTTGCGGAGAACTGGCGTGGAACATTGGTGGTGTCGCGGTTTTCGGGGCGCGTCTCGCGTGGGCGCATCTGCACCGCGCGCGCCGGTATCATGATCGTGTTGCGCGACTCGGCGATCACAATCTCGCAGGTGGCGTTCATTCCCGCCTTCAGAAGGAAATCCTCGTTTTTGACGAGCGCGGTGACCTCGAAAACCGTGACATTCTGCTCGACTTTGGCCAGCGGCGCGATGCGCTGGACGATGCCCTCCAGACTCAGATCGGAGAAGGCATCGGGGCTGATTTTGGCGACCAAGCCGGGCTCGACGCGCCCGATGTCGGTCTCATCGACGTCGGCGACAACGTACACTTTGTCCATCCGGGCCACGGTGCACAACAACGTGCCGCCGGTCACGGTCGTGGTCCCCGAGGAGATGACCTGGCCGATCTCGACGGGCCGTGTCAATACGATACCGTCAATCGGTGCGCGGACTTCGGTATCCTCCAATCGCTCCTGCGCCGTTGAGAGCGCGGCCCGTGCACGCACAAATTGCGAGTTGGCCTGCTCATAGGTCAGCACGACTTGATCGAGTTCATTGGCCGATGCCAGGCCCTGTTCCATCAGCGATTGGGCCCGGTCGCGTTCGCGTTGACGCTGCCGCACAGTCGCTTCGGCAACCGCCAAATCGGCTTTGGCCTGTTCATAGTCGTTTTCAGCCGTGACCCGGTTGAGCCGCGCGATCAGATCTCCCTTATGAACAAAGCTCCCCTCCTGGATCGGCAATTCGATGATTTCGCCGGAAGCCTTCGATTTGACCTCGACCTGCTCGACCGGATCGATCCGACCCGTAGCGGTGATCGATACGACCAGATCGCCTCGTTCGGCGACGGCCTCGCGCACAAACGACAGGGCCGTGGCCGCGTCATCACCGCGATTCGAGTACCACCAATACCCGCCGGCGACTAACGCGACGATGATGACTCCCCAGATGATCCGCTTCATTCCACAGCCGCCCTTTCGACCAATCCTACGACCGCGCCCGTTGCATTCGCAGTGACTAAAATGCCCGTGTGACTACCCATCCCGGACGCATGTACCTGCTTGTGGGATAGCAACCGTCCAATCAGTCTGTCTCGGACAGCTCTCTGACCGCACATGGAATATAATACCACCCAAGCTGTTAGTGGCTCCCTCGAATGCGGCTGCCAGACCCGACTATTTGACAAGATTCGAAGCTGAACCACGGCGTCCTGATTTGAACCGTTCCGTTCAGCCACGCATTCAATCAGAAGGATATACCCCGATGGAGCTCGTTCGGGTGAGGCAGGAGTCTGATTGCTGGGGGTCAGATCACAACTTGGTCGCCCTGTACGAGGGTCATGGGGTCGTCGATGCGCAACGGTTCCGCCGAGAGAAACCCCTGTCCGTATCGAACACCGATCCGCGCTCCGAAGGAGCGGGCCATCGTGTCCAGCGACCACATATAGTCGCGGGTCTTCCTCGGGTTGAGAAACTGCGTCTTGTGCGCGGAGAGCGCCGCCATCCACTGGTCAAACTGGGCGGAGATGTCGACGACAAACGACGGGCTGACGCTCGAAGGGAGAAAGTAGTGATAGATTGCCGCCACGCGATGTGCGTCGTGCGGACCGCCGAGCTTTGCCAACGAAGCGAGGTTGGCGGCGTTCATGACAATGCGCCCAGCCGCCAGATGGTCGGGGTGTGATTGCCGCCGTCCCGTGAATCCATCCCAATGCGGGGCGAGGATGATTCGGGGACGGTGTTTGCGGATGAGCGCCGCCAGCGCCGCGCGGTGCTCGTAGCTGTCGGCCAGTTTCGAGTCACCCCAGTCGAATCGTTTGATGATCGTCGCACCCATGATGCGGGCGGCTTCATCGGCCTCCTTGCGACGGACACCCCGGTTGCCCCCGGTCCCCATCTCACCTTCGGTGAGAAGAACGATCCCGACTTTCCGTCCCTGCTGCGCCATCTTGCATAGGACACCGCCGGTGCCGACCTCGACATCATCGGGGTGTGCTCCGACAGAGATCAGGTCGTACGGGGCGGCGGCGGGATGCGATTTGTGCATGCGCTTCGCGGACATGCCCCAAAGTTATTGGCCCGTTCGGGTCGAGCCAAGGGGAACATTGGGAATACGACTCGCGGTTACCCTCATTGCCTCCAGCCAAACAATGAGTATCTTACAGACGGGTCTTTTACCACCGCCGGGGATGCACCGACATCGACTTGATGATGTCCCGTGCCTGCCGATAAAACTCTCGGAGCAGGGTGCGACACGTAACATGGGACGAATGCGACATTGGCGCCAACCGTCGTGGCCGTCGCTGCGGCGGACATGGTGCATCGGGCTGCTGGGACTGTTGATGCTCTCCCTGGCCGATGCCGCCACGGTCGACCAGGGCGGCCTGACCAGCGGCGGCGCGATCGGCGGTTCGGCGGGACAGACCGCAGTCATCCGGCGGCAATCGGCGGATGCCCGAGTCGACGACGGTTTCTGGTATGGCGTGGCATGCGACTGCCGTTACCAGGGTGACTTCGACGAAGACGGAATCATCACTGTCTTCGACGTGGTCATTCTCGTGAACATTGCCTTCCGCAATGGTGAAATGCCGCTTGCCGACCCGTACTGTCCGCACAAGAATCGCGCCGATGTCACCTGTGACGGACTGATCAACGTCTTTGATGCCGTGGTCGTCGTGTCCACCGCTTTCCGCGACGACGACCAGCGTTGCGATCCCTGTACCGACTGAACGCGACTGTCTGTTAGATTCTCCTTAAACATCGCTTCGCGCGACCATTCCTGTTAGACTGTCCGTCGAAGAGGGACTGTCGCGATGCCCGACTGGCTGATCGCCATCGATACCCGTCTGTTTCTGCAACTCAACGTCGGCTCCGCCAACGAATTCTTCGACTGGCTCATGCCGATCGTGACGTCGATCACATACATCCGTTATGCGGTTGCGGCGGCATTGATTCCACTGGTTGTTTTCGGCGGAGGTAAAGGGCGGGCGGTCGTGCTGATTGCTATCGTACTGGTCGCGATCACCGATCAGACGGCATCGTATCTGCTCAAGCCGTTGGTGGGACGGCCCCGTCCCTGCCACGATGTCGAGGGGGCGCGCATCCTGACCCGCTGCGGCCGGACCTTGTCGTTTCCATCGGGTCATGCGACATCGACCATGGCGGCCGCGCTCTTCTTCGGTCTGCTTTATCGTCGGTGGCTCTGGACGTTGATCGGGGTGTCTGTCCTGGTTTCGTATTCACGCGTCTATGTCGGCGTTCATTATCCCTTCGACTTGCTGGGCGGCTGGGTCTACGGCGGCCTCTGCGGGCTGGGGATGATCTCGCTGTATCGGCGTCATCTGCGCGTGTTGCTGGCTCGTTGGCGGGTTTTCGCCGATACGCCTTCAGCACCCGGCGGAGCGGGGGACCGATGATGGCGCGGATCGTCGGCTGGACGATGCTGCTTTTGGCAATCCTGGGAGCGTGCTCTCCCGGTAAGCAGAAGAAACCGCTGGTGATCCTCGCGGCGGCATCGCTGCAGAATCCTCTGGATTCATTGCTGTCGGAGTTTGAGCGGGAAAACGACACCGACGTGCGGGTCGCCTACGGCGCATCGGGGATGCTCGCGCAGCAGATCCGCAGCGGCGCGCGGGCCGATCTGTTTCTCACCGCCGACACGACATGGATCGAACGGTTGCTCGACGGCGACGTCGACCGCATAGCGGCATGGACTCCGTGGCTGACCAATCGGCTGGTCGTCGCGGTGCATAAAAACGCAACGTACCGCGTCGATTCATTGGCTGATTTGAAAGCGGAAGCGATCGCACACATCGTGATCGCCGATCCACAGTCAGCACCGGTCGGGCGGTATGCCGAAGCCGCATTGCGCCAGTGCGGCCTCTCTGGGCAGGTGCAGGACCGCATGATCATCGCGGAGAATGCCGCGGCGGCGACGCGAACGCTGCGCGTCGGATTGGCCGATGCGGCGATCGTCTATGAGACCGACCTGCGGCCGTTCACGGATTTGCGCATCGGTTGCATCGTTCCCGACACGCTTTATCCTCCTGTTGTATATGGATTGGTCGTGCTCGACCGGATGCCCGCAAACGATGCGTCACGCGCCGAACTGCTCGGTTTCCTGATTTCCGAACGCGCGCGATCGGTGTTTGCACAGGCGGGATTTCAGCCGTTGCCGCAACAGATGCGTTTGTCGGCAGGTGGACAGTGACGCAGGCCGATTGGGATGCGCTGCGTCTGTCGCTGGTGATCGCACTCGGGGCGACCGCATGGATCACGATTCCCGGGATCGCAGTCGGCGGACTACTCGGACGCAGGAAACTGCGAGGACGCGCCCTGATCGAATCCGTTGTCGCATTGCCGTTGGTATTGCCGCCGGTTGTGACTGGGTTTGCCGTACTCTATCTCTCGTCGCCGCGCGGGCCGCTCGGATCGGTCTGGGATGCGATTGGAGGTACACCCGCGTTCACACCGTGGGGCGCGATACTGGCGTCGGGAATCGTCGCCTTTCCGCTTCTTGCCCGCAGCGCGGCGGCGGCATTTGCCGGAGTCGATGAACGATTGGTCGACACGGCGCGCGGTTTCGGCGCCGGCCGCGTCCTGATTCTCCGGTCAGTGATCTGGCCACAAACGAAAGCCGGTATCGGTTCGGGTGTGTTGCTGGCGTTCGGACGCGCATTGGGTGAATTCGGCGCGACCGTGATCGTTGCCGGAAACATTCCGGGAATGACGCAGACGATTCCCTCGGCCATCTACCAGCGCGTGCAAATCGGCGATGACGCCGGCGCGTTGCGGCTCGTATTGATCGCGGCGATTCTTGCTCTCGCCACGATCGGCTGGGCAACCGTGATACTGAATCGCCGCAGTGTTGTTCAATGAGCCGTAGGGGCACGGCGCGCCGTGCCCCTACGGTCAGCCGAAGAATCATCCGATGATTACAATATGAACCCGCTGTCGACAAAGCGTGTCCTTGTCACCGGCGCGGCCGGATTCATCGGCTCGCATCTGACCGAACGATTGATGGGATTGGGCTCGCGCGTTCGCGCCCTGCTGCGTTATGACTCACAAAACCGCCTGGGCCATCTCGCAGAACTGCCCAACCTTGACAAGATCGAAATCGTCCGCGGTGATCTGAAAGACCCTGAAGCGGTTCGAAGCGTAGTAAACGGTTGCGAGTATGTTTTCCATCTTGGCGCATTAATCGGGATTCCGTTTTCGTATCAGAATCCCACAGACTACGTGCAGACCAACGTCGTCGGCACTCTGCATGTTCTTAATGCCTGTCGCGATGCGGGCGTGAGGCGGCTGGTGCATACGTCGACATCGGAGGTCTACGGCACCGCGCAATTCGTGCCGATCACGCTCGATCATTCTCGTCGTGGACAGTCGCCGTATGCGGCGTCGAAGATCGGCGCCGATGCGTTGGTCGAGTCATACGCTCGTGCCTTCGATCTACCCGCGGTGATCCTGAGGCCGTTTAACACCTATGGCCCGCGCCAGTCGCCGCGCGCAGTCATCCCGACAATCATCCGTCAGGCGCTGACCGGGAACGTGATTCGTCTGGGCGCGACCGATCCGACACGCGACTTTCTGTATGTCGCCGATACGGTGTCGGGATTCATCGCCGCGGCGACAGCAGATCTGCCGCCGGGCACCGAACTGCACATCGGCACCGGAGTGGAGACTTCAATCGGCGATGTCGTGAAGATTGTCGGGGAGATCCTGGGCAAACCGCTCGATGTCGTCACCGAACCGCAGCGCATCCGTCCCGCACAGTCCGAGGTCGAACGCCTCTGCTGCGACTACTCCCGTGCCAGCGACCTGATGGGCTGGAACCCGACGGTGGATGTGAAATCAGGAATCACCAAAGTCATCGACTGGATGATGAAGCAAGAGTCTGCATCACACGCCGCTCGCCTGCCCCACGAGCAGTACACGACCTGACGCCGAGGCCACTCACGCGGAGAGAAGCATCGCGTGAATTGGAAGCAGTGAATCGCTCACTGATCCTGCGCAGGTGCTTCCAGTAGTTCGTCGAGAACTATAACTTCCACGCGGTTGAATCGACGCAGTTGGATGTCATTTGTTAGAAATACGTCGGCGCGTTGTGTGAGAGCAGTGGCCAGTTGTATTGCATCAGGTGGTTTCAGGTTGAGTGTAGCCCGAATGTCCGCACCCTCTTGAGCGATCACTCTGTCGACTGGAAATAGTTCAAAGTTGCGCGAACTGACCAGGTAGTCGCGATATTCCAGTGCCAGCGCCGTTTTCCCTTCGCGGAGCGGCCGGACCATGATTTCAAGAAGCGTGATATACGACGAGATGCCGACCATCTGACCCTCTGCGATTAGTTCAAATAATGGCCGTACGAGCGAAACGTAATCGGGATTATTCTGAAGAAAGTAAATCAGGACGTTTGAATCGACGTGGACGCGTCGTTTGCCCTTCAATCTGCTGGCAAGGCTACCATTCATCGCGGAGCTCGCGCACGTAATTGACCGGATCGACCCCGCGCCAGATTTCACTCCCGAGCCCTTCGAGCGAAAGAATGCTGCGATTCTTTGGTCGAGTCACTCGTAGTAGATAGATGGAGTTTTCCCCGCGAGGCTCGGTGGGCGCGATCAGGAGACGTACAGCGTCTCGCACAGCATTGATCGACACGACGTGGCGATATGGTGTTTCTTGCTCTTCAATCGTAATACTGGTCATGTCAATCCTCTGGCGCGAACAGTTTCCTTAACTGCTCAGTAATGCTTCCCTCGAAAGCGGCTTGTACGTTTTTGTGGGCCGCTAAAACGTGATGATCTACGTCACTTAAAGCGATTGGTTCCGATGGTTGGTAAACGTCATACAAGTCTAGAAGCTGGGAAACCTCTCCAGGCTTCTCGGCGGGAGCCGCCGCCAAAGTGACAAGAACCGTGTGATTCTCGTTCTGTCGTGGTATTTCAAATCTAACCAAGAATCCCTCGAGAACGTTTCCCATATCTCTCGGAAGATTGGGGTAAACGGTATAATAATCCTCTAGATCGATGGGAGAGTGAGGAATCACAATTCTGTTAATGTAACGAATTCCGAGTCGCTTTACTCCTGTGGGACTGGTCAGTTTGCGATAGGCCTCGAGTGCAGAGCTGATCTCCGGCTGCCAGTCTTCAAAATGCGGGTAGGGCGGAAGTTGATTGACGACGAGCAGATCCTGCTCGAGTTGAATCATTCTGTTCCGGTCCGGGGTCAAAAACTGGAGTCGAGGAGGCAACCGTCGTACTCCGGCTGTTGCTTCGCCCGTCGACGACATAGCGACGTGAGCTTGTTGTGCCTCGCGCTGTGCCTTCTCAGGGAAACGTTTTTTCACCCGTTCGTAAAACTGCCCCGGAACTGCCTCGTCCCAGTTGGAGCCTTCGAAGAACAGTTCACAGAGCGCCTCAACCACGGGAGGATTACGATATTTTCGACTTTGTGTCATCGTACCTCCAAGAAAAATAGAGTCCTCTGCCCAATCGTCCAAGACCCATCTCTAACGTCTATCGCCCCCCAAGCAATTCGCTTTGGACAGCATCAATGCGAAAAATCTGTCAATGAGGCATCACCACCTACACCGCCGCCCCCGCTCGATCCAGACAGATCGTCTCTTCACGGCCGGGGCCGGTCGAGACAATCAGCATTTCGACGCCGAGCGATTCGCAGATGTATTTCAGGTACGACCGCGCGTTGGACGGCAGATCGTCGTAGTCGGTGCAGCCCGCGGTCGGAGTCTGCCAGCCGGGGAGACTGCGGTAGACCGGCTTGACCGAGTCCAGCCGCGTGATATCGATCGGCACATCGTCGCTCTGCTTGCCGCCGTCGTCGTAGGCGACACACACCGGAATCTCGGCGAGTTCATCGAGGACATCGAGCTTGGTGATCGCGACATGCGAAATGCCGCTGATGCGAACCGCGTATTTGAGCGCCGGCAGATCGAGCCAGCCGCAGCGGCGCTTGCGTCCGGTGGTCGCGCCGAATTCGTGGCCGCGCTCCTGCAAGCGGTCGGCGACTGTGCCTTCCTGCTCGGTCGGAAACGGGCCCAAGCCGACGCGCGTCGTATACGCCTTGACCACGCCGACCACCTGGTCGATCACGCGCGGCGACACGCCCAAACCCGACATCACGCCGCCGATAGTCGTGGTCGAGGATGTAACAAAGGGATAAGTGCCGAAGTCGATATCCAGCAGCGCGCCTTGCGCTCCCTCGAAGAGAATGGTCGCGCCCCGACGGTCGGCATCATCGATCATGCGCGAGGCATCGACCAGCATCGGGATAATGCGTTCGCGGTATCCGAGCAGCTCGTTGACCATGCCGTCGACAGTCAGCCCGTTTTGCGCGAGCAGGCCGTTGCTGATCCCGTCCCAGAAGCCCACTGAGTTTTGCACTGCGCGGCGCAGCCGCTCGACGGAGACCAGATCGCCGGTGCGGACACCGCGCCGGGCCGCTTTGTCGGCATAGGCGGGGCCGATGCCGCGGTTAGTGGTGCCGATCTTCGTGCAACCCGCCGATGATTCTCCGTGCGCCTCGATCAAACGATGATGCGGCAGCACCAGATGCGCCGACGCCGAAATCCACAGACGTCCTTTGGTCTCAAATCCGCGATGGCGGACTTCGTCGATCTCGGCGCAAAGCGCCGAGGGATCGATCACCACGCCGTTGCCCAACAGCGACTGCGCCCGCTCGCTGAGCACGCCGACCGGCAGCAGGTGCAGCGCGATCGTGCGTCCGTCGATCTTGACCGTGTGGCCGGCATTGGCTCCGCCGGCAAACCGCGCCACCAGGTCGGCATCGCCCGCCAAAACGTCGATGACTTTCCCTTTGCCTTCGTCGCCCCACTGGGCGCCCAGTACTACGCGATTCGGCATTTCCATATTCTCCTTACGCGCGGACCGCAGCCCCACGGCCACGACGCACGCGATTGATCCATCCCCAGATCTGATCTTTCCCCTCGCCCGTCACCGCCGATGTCATCAACGGCGCGGCGTCCGCGTTGCCGACTGCTCTGGTCCAACGTCGAAGCGATTGCCCACGTTCATTGCCCGACAACTTGTCGGTTTTGGTCAGCACGACCAGATACGGCCGACTACCCTCGGCGAGCCATGCCAGCCAATCGGTGTCCTGTTCGGTCGGTTCGCGCCGCGCATCGAAGAGCGCGATGATTCCCGCGGCGCGTTTGCTGTCGTCCAGATAACGCTCGATCAGTGCCGCCCAGTCATCGCGCATCTTCTGCGAGACCTTGGCGTATCCATACCCCGGCATGTCCACGAGATAAAACGCCGCCCCCGTGTCGGGTGTGATCAGAAAGTAGTTGAGGCATCGCGTTTTCCCTGGCGACGATGATGTCTTAGCCAGACCACGCACGCCGACGAGTTTGTTGAGCAGCGAAGATTTGCCGACGTTCGACTTTCCCGCCACCGCCACTTCGATGCGATTGTCCTGCGGCAAATCGCCGGACACAAAAACACTCTGTTGGAAGCGCGCTTCCAAAACAATCGCTCAACGGATATTGGGTTGTCGGGTGTTCGTCGGCTGATGAATCGGTGTGACAGATACGATGTCCGATGAGGCAACCATCAGGCCGATTTCTTGCGGGCCTCGGCAAATTCCAATGCCGGCGTCGCCCGCCCGGCGATCACATCGCCGTTGATCGTGACTTTCTTGAGCCCCGTCAGCGACGGCAGCTCAAACATCAGTTCCAACAGCGCGCCTTCGAGGAATGATCTTAAGCCGCGGGCCCCGGTCTTGCGTTTCAGGGCACGTGCCACCACTTCATCGAGCGCGTCGCGTTGGATTTCCAGCGCGACTCCCTCCATGTCGAAGAGCGCCTGATACTGACGCACGAGCGCGTTTCTGGGTTCGGTCAGGATGCGCAACAGCGCCTCGCGGTCGAGCTCATCCATCGGCGCCGCCACCGGCAGGCGCCCGATGAGCTCGGGAATCAGGCCGTATTCGAGCAAGTCTTCGGCCTCGACGCGCGCCAGAATGTCCGAACCGGTCAAAGTCGCCAGCGCCTCGGGATCGGAATGAAAACCGACATTCTTTTTGCCGATGCGCCGTTTGATGATTTCTTCGAGACCGTGGAATGCGCCGCCGCAGATGAACAAAATGTTCCTGGTGTCGAGCTTGACGAACGACTGCTCCGGATGCTTGCGTCCTCCCTTGGGGGGAACATTGGCGACTGTCCCCTCGAGGATTTTCAGCAGACCCTGCTGCACGCCTTCGCCGGAGACGTCGCGCGTGATCGACGGGTTGGCGTCTTTGCGCGCGATCTTGTCGATTTCGTCGATGTAGATGATCCCGCGTTCGGCGCGACGGACACTGTAGTCGGCCGCCTGCAATAGCCGCACGAGGATATTCTCGACATCTTCGCCGACATATCCGGCTTCGGTCAAAACAGTCGCATCGGCAATACAAAAGGGCACCTGCAGCCGGCGCGCCAATGTGCGTGCCAAGAGCGTCTTGCCGGTTCCGGTCGGTCCCAACAGCAGAATGTTGGTCTTGTCGAGTTCGACTTCCTCCTGCAGCTCCGGATAGAACACCCGCTTGTAGTGATTGTAGACGGCCACCGAGACGATCTTTTTCGCTTTGTCCTGTCCGATGATATACGAATCGAGGAACTCCTTGATCGCGTGCGGACGCGGCAGCGTCTGGCGGTCGGGAGCTTCCTCGGCCGTCTCTTCGGCGGCCGCCTCGGAGAGCAGCCCATAGCAGGTGCGGACACACTCATCGCAGATGAGGGCATTAAAGCCCGAGAAGACTTTGCGGGCGCGCGCCGGTTCCTTGCCGCAGAACGCGCAACGTCCGCGCCAGAACTCGTCTTTGCCGTGCGGCGGCTCGCCGCCGCCGACCGTCGCTTTGCCGGTCTGATCGGGGGGCTCGTTGCGATGATTGGCCAAATCTCACCTCATAGTTTGACGTCTGCAGCGAATTCGCAGCCCATCAATAAAACACACTCGCAGACCCCGAACGGCGATAGCGAATGTCCCACGCCGAAGGGGCCAATGATTGCCGTAACGGAATATACTACTTCGATTTCTTCTCCGTAATCTTCTTTTCGTAGACTTCGTCGATGATGCCGTATGTCTTCGCCTCTTCGGGCGACATGAAGAAATTGCGGTCGGTGTCGTGCTCGATTTTCGAGAGGTCCTGACCGGTGTGTTTAACCAATATATGGTTGAGCCGCTCCTTGATCTTCAACAACTCACGCGCGTGGATCTCGATGTCGGAGACCTGCCCCTGCACACCGCCCCATGGCTGGTGGATCATCACACGGGCGTTCGGCAACGCGGCACGTTTGCCTGCGGCGCCGGCCGCCAGCAGCACGGCGCCCATCGACGCCGCCATGCCGACACACGTGGTCGCCACCGCCGGTTTGATGAACTGCATCGTATCATAGATCGCCAATCCGGCCGAGACCGATCCCCCCGGCGAATTGATATACAGGAAGATGTCGCGCTCTTCGTCCTCGGCTGCTAAAAACAGCAGTTGTGCGACAACGACGTTGGCGACGTTGTCATCAATCGGCGTCCCGAGCATGATGATGCGGTCTTTGAGCAGTCGCGAATAGATGTCGTAGGCGCGTTCGCCGCGGCCGGTCTGTTCGACGACGATGGGTATCAACTGTCCGTACGATGATCGGTCGTGTGGTTGGCTCATAACTCCTCTGCGTGTGCGATGGTGTTGAGAACTGTGCCCGCTGTCTGCGGCCGGGACAACGTTTGACCCACCCCCATGCCGTAAAGATCGGCCGTTGACAGAACAGATTGAGCGGCGCCTCTGTGGCGCCGAGCGCGTTTCGGCGTCATCCGTGATGAGATCATGGCTTGACGATCCGTGACTGCGACGGCGCCGTATACGGAACCTGCTCGACCTCGGCCGCCGCCAGTATCATCTCATAGACTTTATTCTCCAGGAGAGTGTTGCGGATGTTTTCCGGATCGGGTTTCTCCGGCGCACCGGGGGGCCAACTCTTGATGATCTCTTTCACCTCGGTGTCGGCGATTTCGATTTTCTCGGTCTTGGCAATCTCGTAGAGCGCATAGTCCCAGCGAAACTGCTCGGTCGCCATCGGCGCAAACTGCTGCCGCACCTGCTCAGGGGATACTTTCGGGTTGCTCTCTTGCACCCGCTTGGTAACATCGTCCAAGTAGCGACCCAAGAAGCCTTCCGGCACCGGGATCGGATTGGCATCGACGACCGCGCGCCGCATCTGACGGCGCAGATCGCGGGCCGAGGCGGATGCGGCGCGGTGCCCGATGTCGGCACGCAGGGCATCTCGAAGCTTCTCGAGATTTTCGGCCTTGCCGCCGGTGACGGTCCTGGCGAATTCATCATCGGCTGCGGGCGGGAACTTTTGCGAGACCGATTGGAGCCACGCGCGATACAACACCGTGTTGCCGGCCAAATCGGGATCGGTGTCGTCGGCAGGATACTGCACCTCGATCTCCTTGCCCTCGCCGACCGTCATCCCGACGATGCCCTTGAGGAATTCGGGACGGGCGCGCTCCTCACGCAACTCGAGTTTCACGCCGTCGTATTGCGATTTCTTAATGCGGTTGTTGCGGTCGTAGATTTTCTGCAGGTTGCAAGTGACGACATCGCCTTCCCGGGCGGGACGCGCCACCTCGACCAGCGTCGCCGCCTCATCGCGGAGACGGTCGATCGCGCCATCGACGTCGGCATCGGAGACCTCGTATATCAGTCTCTTAAGTTTCAGCCCCCTGTAACCGTTGACTGGAAGATCAGGGCGCACTTCGAGTTCGACCTGGAAACTCAGATCCACTCCACGCTTGAGATCGAGCCCTGAAAAGACCGGATTGCCGATGGGATTGAGCGTCAGTTGCCGCAACGCCCCCTCGAACGCGCGTGGCACGACGGTCTCCAGCACATCCTGATGAATGGCGCCGCCGAAGCGTTCATTGATTAACTTCTCGGGCGCTTTGCCGGGACGAAATCCGGGAATCTTCGCCTTTTGGCGATAGACCTTGGTCGCCTGATCAAACGCCGTCTCGATCTCGGCGGCCGGAACCGTCACCTTGAGGGTTCGCTTCCATCCCTGTTGGCTGGTGACTTCAGCAGTCAAATCCATGGCCCGCAATCGTTCCTTCCACGTGACGGACTGGCTAATCAATACGATGGCCACTCCGAGGAGCGGCCGAACTCAACATACGCAGGCGTCGATAGGTTCCTCAATCGTTTTCGCCGCTCAGATTGGTACAGGCCACGCCGGCAATGTCTTCAACAATTCGGCCCTGCATTAAAGGGTTGCACGCCGTCTGCGTGACGGGTAAATTACTGGCCTGAAGGAAGTTGGCCCAGATGCGTCGGGCCCGGGGGCAGTGGTTTTACAGGATTAACGGAGGATCCGATGGCACTTGAACGCGAACGTGTGATCCCGGTCTACCTCGAAGAGGAGATGCGTTCGTCGTATCTCGACTACTCGATGTCGGTCATCACCCAGCGCGCGCTGCCGAATGTCGCCGACGGCCTCAAACCGTCGAACCGCCGGATTCTGGTGGCCATGAACGATCTGAATCTGGCGCCGGGCGCGGGGCACCGCAAGTGCGCCAAAATCTGCGGCGATACATCGGGAAACTACCATCCCCATGGCGAGCAGGTCATCTATCCGACGCTGGTGCGCATGGCGCAGGATTTCAACATGCGCTACATGCTCATCGACGGTCAGGGAAACTTCGGCTCGGTCGACGGGGATTCGGCGGCGGCGATGCGGTACACCGAAGCGCGCATGTCGGCGATTGCGGTGGAGATGCTCGCCGACATGGAGAAGGAAACGGTCGCGCGTGTCCCCAACTACGACAACACGCTCGAGGAACCGACTGTCCTGCCGAGCCGTTTTCCGAACTTACTCTGCAACGGCTCTTCGGGAATCGCGGTCGGGATGGCGACCAACATCCCGCCGCACAATCTCGGCGAAATCGTCGACGCCTTGACGGCGCTGATCGCCGATCCGGACGTAGCCGACGACAAGCTGCTGCGCTACGTCAAGGGTCCGGACTTCCCGACCGGCGGGATGATCGTCGGCCGCGCCGGCATCGGCCAGGCCTACCGCACGGGACGCGGCCAGATCACGGTCCGCGCGCGCGCCAATGTGGAGTCGCTGCCCAACGGCAAGCAGAGCATCATCGTCTCGGAGATTCCCTATCAGGTCAACAAGTCCAACCTCCTGGAGAAGACCGCGGATTTGGTGCGCGACAAGAAGCTCGATGGCATCTCCGATTTGCGCGACGAGTCCGACCGTGACGGCATGCGCATTGTCATCGAGCTCAAACGCGACGCCATCCCCGAAATCGTGCTGAACAATCTGTTCAAGCATACCCAGATGCAGATCACCTTTGGGATCATCAATCTGGCGCTGGTCGACGGTATTCCGCGCACGTTGGCGATGCGCGAGATGCTCTCGGAGTTTTTGCGGCACCGTCACGACATCATCCGCCGCCGCACCGAATTCGACCTCAAGAAGGCCGAGGAACGCGCCCACATCCTCGAAGGGCTCAAAGTCGCGCTCGATCACATCGACGCGATCATCAAGTTGATCCGTGCGTCGGCCACACCGGCCGAAGCCAAGACCGGATTGATGGAGCAATTCGGCCTCTCCGACGTGCAGGCGGCGGCGATCCTCGACATGCGCCTGCAGCGCCTGACCGGGCTGGAGCGTCAGAAGATCGAAAGCGAATACGAATCGCTGATCAAGGCGATCGAAGAGTTCCGCAGCATCCTGGCATCAAAGGACCTGCGCATGGGCATCATCCGCGATGAATTGCTTGAGATGAAAGACAAGTATGGCGATGCGCGCCGTACCGAAATCATCGATGCCGAGGACGATTTTTCCGTCGAGGACCTCATCGCCGAAGAAGACGTGGTCCTCACCATCTCGCATGAGGGCTACATCAAGCGGCTGACGGTTTCCGCGTATCGCCGGCAGGGGCGCGGCGGACGTGGCGTCCGCGGCATGGGAACCAAGGACGAGGACTTTGTCGAGCACCTCTTTATCGCTTCGACGCATGATTACATCCTGTTTTTCACCACGGCCGGACGCTGCTATTGGCTGAAAGTGCACACGGTGCCGCAGGGCGGCAAACTCGCCAAGGGGAAAAACATCGCCAACCTGCTGCAATTGGGACCGGAGGAGAAGATCACCGCCTTTGCGCCGATCAAACAATTCGACGATGAGCATTTCATCGTCATGGCGACCCGCAAGGGGACCATCAAGAAAACCACCCTCTCAGCGTTTGCCAATCCACGTCGCGGCGGCATCAATGCCATGGACCTGCCCGAGGGCGATGAGTTAATCGAGGCGGGGATCACCGACGGCACCAACGAGATCATTCTGGCGACCAGCGATGGCCAGGCAGTGCGTTTCCACGAAACCGATGTCCGTTCCATGGGACGCACGGCCTACGGCGTCCGCGGCGTTTCTCTCGGCAAAGACGACGCCGTCATCGGCATGGTCGTGGTCAAGCGCGCCTCCACCCTGATCTCGGTGACCGAGAACGGCTATGGCAAACGCTCCGACATCGCCGACTATCGACTGACCAAGCGCGGCGGCAAGGGCGTCATCAACATCAAGACGACCGACCGCAACGGCAAGGTCATCTCGATCAAGGAAGTCATCGATCAGGACGAGTTGATGATCATCTCGCAGCGCGGCATCATCATCCGCATGGGTGTCGAAAAGCTGCGCGTCATGGGACGCGCCACACAAGGCGTGCGCCTGATCAATCTGGACGAAGGCGACAAGGTCATCGATGTCGCGCGCGTGGTCACCGAAGAAGAAGGCGAGAATGGGGAGAATGGCAACGGGGCACAGCAGGAGTGAGTTAAATCGGATCAACTATGGAACCCATTCTGACCGCTCTTTACATTCTGATTGGTATCTTGGCAGGCACAGCAATCAATATTGCCGTCGAATGGAGGAAGGCCAAACAACATGACGCGCGTTTGATTAGAGGTTGCATTAGAGAGTTGAAACTGAATATCGATCGCGTGGAGCTCAATCTCGCATGGCTTGATGATTACAGGAAGGCGGTTGCGACTGATTCGCCCAGCCTGTTCCTGAAGTGGTTTTCTTTGACAACGATGCTTTCGACGGTCACCAACCAGCTATTAAACTCCGGAGTTCTCTATGACCGGTTGACATTTGAAGAGATGCACAAACTTCAAGGGTTTTTCTCCGCTCATTCTCAGGCTGCCGAACAGCGAATCAACGATCAGGCTGCAAAACAGCGTGACAACTTCAACAAGTCACTCGCGGGTCAAGAGATTGCGTTCTGGGAAACTCGCTGGAGAGAACAGCGCGATAACCTCAATGCGGTTGTCTCAGCCCTCAAAAAGAGCACAATAACGTAGCAATGACGGCGTATCGTAATGCACCCCTACAATTGACTGTCATGTCTAACGTCCAATTGCCACACAGGTCCCGCCGCAGCATCAGACTTCGTGGATATGACTATTCCGCTGAGGGGGCGTATTTCATCACAATCTGCACAGCTGAAAAGCAGGGCCTCTTCGGCGCATTCCAGTCCCGCAATCTACACCTGAGCGAACACGGCCTCGTTGTAAGGGACGAATGGGCGCGAACTCCATCGATTCGTCCGAATGTGCGACTGGACTCTTTCGTCGTCATGCCCGACCACTTCCATGCCATCTTGTTCATCATGGATTGTGGTAGGGGCGTATTGCAATACGCCCCTACCACTACGATTCATCTCGCGTCGCCCTCACAGACTTTAGGAGCAATCGTTCGAGGTTTCAAGGGTGCGACGACCAAACGAATCAACGTCGTACGCGGCACACCCGGCGCTAAGGTCTGGCAGCGCAACTACTACGAACACGTAATCCGCAACGAACATGATCTGCACGAAACGCGCCAATACATCGATACAAACCCAATGGCGCTGACACTGAAAGCCGAGGCAGCGATATGATCTACGGCGGCAATGCAACGGTCTTTGTCTCCGACATGGACCGAGCGCTGAAATTCTACACCGGGACGCTCGGCATGAAGCTCATGTACGCCGGCGGCGGCGAGTGGGCGTCGATTGACGCGGGCAAGGGATTCGTAATTGGACTGCATCTGACTGGCGAAGGAATGCCCAAACCCGGCAGTCGCGGGGCAATCTCCATCGGGCTGGATGCGCCGGAACCATTAGACGGCATGGTGGCGCGACTGACCGAAGCCGGTGTGCACTTCGACTGTCCGATCATCGATGACGGTCCGGTGCGCCTGGCTCCATTCTCCGATCCCGACGGCAATGAACTGTACTTCTGCGAATACAAACCACAGGATGAATCATGACCACTCTGCGACGCATGAAATTGTGCGCGGCACTTCTGCTGGCGCCGCTTCTATCCGGCT